>CAMBQX010000021.1 GCA_945870085.1 Bifidobacterium breve
CGTGCTGGCTTCATTGTTAACGCGCTGCTTTTCCCGTATCTCAATGACGCTATTCGCATGCTGGAGATGAACTATGCCGATGCTGATGACATTGACCTAGCCATGAAGCGTGGCTGTGGCTACCCGATGGGCCCATTCGAGCTACTTGATGTAGTTGGCCTTGATGTTTCACTTGCTATCCAGCAGACCCTTTATCGCGAATTTCGCGAACGCGGGTTCGCCCCGGCTCCGCGGCTTGAGCACCTGGTTACCGCCGGCTACTTGGGGCGTAAGACGGGCCGCGGTTTTCGGGTTTACGCCTAATGCTGACTAGCTGTCATGGGGCGTAAGCATCACCGTAAACCTGGTTCATCAGGTGAGGAGCGCGGTCCAGGTGGATCGAGTGCGCGGCGTGTTGAGGACTATGACGGCGAGGATTGGGTAGTGCAGTCCATCACCGGTTCAAGTTCGACCAAAACCTATCGCTGCCCAGGGTGCGACCAAGAAATCCGACCCGCCACACCACATGTGGTGACCTACCCGGCCGATGGTCTTGGTGGTGTCGAAGCACGGCGCCATTGGCATACCGCCTGCTGGAGTTCGCGCCATAACCGTGGGCCGCGCACCATGCGGTCAGCGGGCGGGCCACGCTACTGACATGACTACCTCAAATATTGTCGCGAATTCAGTGCTGCCGGCGCTACGAATACCACTAACGCTGACGACGTCGGACGGATTAAGACTTGTTGGCGAATTAGCGCTACCCGAGCGCAATACGCCGGTGGCTTCGATCGTCTGCGTGCATCCGTTACCCACCCACGGCGGAATGATGGATAGTCACGTGCTGCGCAAGATGGCTTGGCGATTGCCGGCACTCGCCGATATCGCGGTATTGCGGTTCAATACTCGTGGCACACAAAGTGCGGATGGGCAAAGTGAAGGCGAATTTGACAACGGGCGCGATGAAGGCCTCGACCTACAGGCGGCCATCGGCGAGATCGAAGCCCGATCACTTCCAGCCCCTTGGCTGGTGGGGTGGTCATTTGGCACCGACGTGATTTTGCGACATGGCAATTTGGATCCGGTACGTGGGGCGATTCTGCTTTCACCACCGCTGCGTTTTGCCACCGATACGGATCTACTCACCTGGGCCGAAACCGGTCGGGACCTCACCTGCGTTGTACCCGAACTCGATGATTATCTTGTCCCTGAAGCTGCGCGCCCTAGGTTCTCGATAGTTCCGCAGGCCGAAGTCATCGCGGTCGCCGGCGCCAAGCACCTGTGGGTGGGGGAGACAAATGTTCGCGCCGCCATTGACGAGATCGTCAAGCGGGTCGCACCACACGCGTGGCCACTTCCGCACCAATGGGCTGGGCCGATGGAACGCTGGAGTGATCTATGAGCGGACAAACAGTGGTGTTATTGCACGCATTTCCCTTCGATGCCCGGCTTTGGGCACCTCAAGCGGAGGTACTTGCTGCCGCTGGCTCGCAAGTGCACGCACCTAATCTGCCAGGATTTGGTGGCACCGAATTGTTGCCTGGGGCTCCAAGTATTGACTCAGTAGCGGATGCGATTCTTGCGGACTTGGAGCACCGCGGGATCGACCGTGCAGTACTCGGCGGGATCTCACTTGGTGGATATGTCGCCATGGCGATGCTGCGCAAACGCCCCGAAATGTTTACAGCGGCCATCTGCTGTGACACCAAGGCCAGTGCCGACACTGAGTTAGCCCGCGAAAATAGATTTCGGATGGCCAAGGCCGTCACCGAAAACCCGCAGGAGTGTGGTCGGATTTTGCAGCAGGCGATGCTCGCTGGGCTTCTTGGGCAGGTGACCCGTGACACCCGGCCAGAATTGGTTGCTCAGGTATCAGCCTGGCTAGATGATGCGGGCCCAAAGGCAGTTGCTTGGTATCAGCAGGCGATGGCCGATCGAGTAGAATCACTTACAACACTCGGTGCACTTGATATCCCGGTGCTCATACTTTGGGGTTCCGGTGACACGTTGAGCCCCGAGGCTGACCAGATGGCTATGTTGCAAGTGCTGCGCCGCGGTCAAGAAGTGAAAATCGCCGGCGCCGGCCACTTAAGTATTGTGGAGCACCCAGGAAGTACGTCACGGGCGATCAAAGATTTCATCGCTGCAGTCCGCAGGCCTGATTAGGTTCATTAGCGACTTGCCGGTCACCGGGAGTTGTTTGGCGTTTTGCTATTGCCTTTTGCCGGGTTTGGTGTTCCAATTAAGTAAGTGGCGTACCTTGGCGCCGCTAGCATTTCCACATTTACTGACGTAAAGGACGTAAACCTGATGCCAAATATTGATGTTGCTACCCCAGTGAGTTCCGCGCCAACTGATCGGCTCGCACTCGGTGTTGGTTGGGTACGCCCCGGTGTGGCCGGTTTCGGCGGCACCCCACAAATATCGCTTACTCAACCTAATGGTGACTACTGCTTTGAGGGTAATGAAGAGTAGCACCGTTCCCTACCGCTAGGTAGGGTGTTTAAACCCTGCTGCTGGCCCCTGACCGCTCTCGGCCTGGGTCCGGTTGTTTGCGGTAGTAAACTCGAACACTCCAAGTGGTAACAGCCGAACCTACGTCGCACAGGTGGCCCCGTTATGCACGGGCGCATCTTCGCACTTCAGAAAATGTTACTAGGCTCTTGGTTTTTGGTCGGGCGTGTTTTAATATGAGTTACCGGTGCCCGCTTTGGGTATTGGCTCGTCCAACGATTGGGGCGCTAAATGCCAAGTACCGACGTTAATTCACCAGTTAGTTCAGCGCCGATCGGTCGGCTCGCACTCGGTGTTGGTTGGGTGCGCCCCGGTGCGGCAAGCATCGGCGGCACGCTAAACCCCTCTAATGATTGGGCCTTCAAATGTATGGGGCGGTGCAGTTCGGGGAGCTGGTGTTTTGAGGGAACTGAAGAGTAGCCCCTTCCCCGCTACTAGGTGGGGTATTTAAACCCTGTTGCTGGCCCCTGACCGCTCAACAAAAGAAGTTCACACCTACCAACGAAGTAATAGATCACAACAACGAGAAGGACGGAGCCCTAAATGCCAAATATTGATATTGCTACCCCAGTAAGTTCAGCGCCATCTGATCGGCTCGCTCTCGGTGTTGGTTGGGTGCGGTCCGGTGTGGCCGGTATCGGCGGCACACTAAACCCTTCCGCGGCCTATTGTGACGAGAGTTTTGTGAGACAATGTGGAATGTAGGGGGCACTCCCCACCGTAACATGATGACAATGCTCGTCCGCCAAAATACGTAGCCGCCGACCCACCACCAACCCCCAAATCCCAGCCAGCCCAAACCGCACGCCAATAGACTGCTGAATCGCTAGAGGCCGGTGGCGTCCTTAATTACCTTGGCATATGCGGCTGCACCTTTTGCCGAGAGGTGAACTCCATCTGAAACGAAGTAGTCGCGCTTACCGGCGCTGGCCGCGTACCAATCGGCGATGACGGCATTTGGGTAGTCGGGCACCACCTTGGCAATAACCCCATTATTTGGGTCCTGCCAAACCCGTGGCACATCTGAATTGACGATCACTACGCGCGGGTAATCGGAGAGCTGATCTAGCATATTTCGTAACATGCTCTCAGTTAGAACCCCGTTGGTGCCTGGGTGAACAACCACAATGGGCGCGAGTTTGTCTGATGCAATCAACTCGCGGATATCGCCGATGAAGGCGCCTGGCATTCGGGCTACTGCTGCATCAACGCGAATCCCCGAGATAGCGTCCTTCACGGCACTGCGGGCACCGAGCAGCACGGAGTCACCGATGGCGCTTACCGGTCCCGGATTAAATGTTGGAGTGGGCGTTGCGGACGGCAGCTGTGCTGAAGTAGGAGCTGGCGACGAAGTTGCGCTGGCGATTGGAATTGGGAGGTTGTCGAAGGTGACTGCAGTGGTGCCGGGCACACCGTCATCGATTGCGGCAACCACATCAGGGGCAGTTGCTACTTCGGCGGTTGCCAATGCGGCGCCTAGGGCAAGCACCCCAATGCTGGACCACACAGCCACTCTCACGCCGATTCGAGTCTGACGCTTACGATCTTCGCCGGTGGATGCGCGCCAAGACTTGATCCATCGGTCGATTGCACCTCGCCTGATCGGGAGTTCAATGAATCTAAAACTTGCTTCAGCAATTACGAAGGTCAAGGTGAGCCGCAAGATGAGCAGGGCTAGGCCATCCATCTCGATATCAAGCATTGGCCGAGTCACCATGAAGATGGGCCAATGCCAAAGATAAAGGCCGTATGAGCGCTGGCCGATGTAACGCCATGGTTGCGAGCCGATCCACCGGCCAATTGGTAATCCCGGGTGGGTTGCACAGGCGATGAGGATTGCGGTGAAAACAGCGATCGCTAAGAAGCCTCCGTGGTAGAGCCAGGGGCTGAACTCACCGGCCCGCAGAAAAACAGCGATGATTGCCAGGGCAGCTAAGACACCAAGTGTGGTGCCGAGAACGTGATAATTCTTTGGGATTCCAGCGGTCAAGTGCGCCGGGCGCCAAAACGTGGCAAGTAGTGCCCCAACGAGTAGGCCTGAGATGTGGGTGTCGGTACCGAAGTAGGCGCGGCTCGGGTCGGCGAAATCTGGGTAGCCACCTGCGATCGTTAAGTAGAGCATCCACGCCGTGGACAGTAAGGCAACTGCAGCTGCGATTAACGCGACTCCGCGCCGGCCAAATCGTCGGACACAAAGGTACGCGATCGCCGGCCAAATCAAGTAGAACTGCTCTTCAACCGATAGTGACCACAGATGCTTTAGGAATGGCGGCCTTCCGGTAAATGCAAAATACGATTGATCGGCGAAGATGTACCACCAGTTGTTCACGTAGAAAAGTGAGGCGAGTGCATCACTCGCGAACTGGTGTGCTGCATCTCGATAGAAGATCGCGGTAGCTATTCCGACAACGATAAGCATTAACAGCAAGGCGGGCAGCAAACGCCTAGCGCGTCCTAAGTAGAAGTTGGCGAAGTCAATTCGACCTGACCTATTAAACTCCTCGAGAATAATTGAAGTGATCAAGAATCCGCTGAGCACGAAGAAAACGTCGACACCTAGAAATCCACCACGTAACCATGAAATATCTCCGTGATAAAGCAGCACTGCCATTACCGCTAGTGCTCGGACGCCATCTAGCCCCGGCAGGTAACCCATGGTTGAGCCAGATCGTCCAACCCGCCAGGGCATGGCTGGGGTGACGGTGGCGCTCATGTGCTGATGTTAGGTGGTAATCAGGTGGACACGCGAAAGCGGTTAATCGCCGTAAGGTGCTTGGCGCGCAGTTCATGGTCACGAACACCTAGACCTTCCTCGGGGGCAAGACAAAGTACCCCAACTTTGCCCTGATGCAGGTTGTGGTGCACCTCGTAGGCGGCCTCACCGGCGTTTTCAAGGCTGAAGGTCTTAGAAAGAGTTGGGTGAATCATGCCGCGTGAGACCATGCGATTGGCTTCATATGCTTCGCGATAATTCGCGAAATGGCTACCTACAATTCGTTTTAAGCTCATCCACAGGTACCGGTTGTCATATTCATGCATATAGCCCGAGGTTGAGGCGCAGGTCACGATGGTGCCACCCTTGCGCGCCACGTAGACACTCGCGCCGAATGTTTCGCGCCCTGGGTGTTCAAAGACGATGTCGACATCGTCGCCACCGGTGAGTTCGCGGATCTTCTTGCCGAGACGCTGCCACTCCTTTGGATCTTGGGTGGTTTCGTCCTTCCAGAAGCGGTAACCCTCAGCCGAGCGGTCGATAATTAACTCGGCTCCAAGGCCGCGGCAGATGTCTGCCTTTTGCGGACTTGAGACCACGCAGACCGGGGTGGCCCCACCATTGAGTGCATATTGCGTTGCATATGAGCCAAGACCACCGGAGGCACCCCAGATGAGAACAACGTCGCCCTGCTTCATGCCCGCGCCATTGCGTGAAACCAGTTGACGGTATGCCGTGGAATTAACGAGGCCCGGACTTGCGGCTTCCTCCCAAGTTAAGTGCGCTGGTTTTGGCAGCAGCTGATTTGATTTCACAATTGCAAGTTGTGCAAGGCCGCCGAAGTTGGTTTCAAAGCCCCAGATGCGCTGTTCGGGATCAAGCATGGTGTCGTTATGGCCGAGTGGTGATTCGAGTTCGACGCTTAGGCAGTGCGCGACAATTTCGTCGCCCGCTTTCCAAAGGTTGACTCCCGGCCCGGTCCGCAGTACTACGCCGGACGCATCCGAGCCGATAACGTGATAGGGCAAATCATGACGTTTCGCGTGCGGGTTCAACTTGCCGTAACGCTCTAGAAATCCAAAAGTTGAGACCGGCTCAAAGATCGACGTCCACACCGTGTTGTAGTTGATACTCGATGCCATCACGGCTATCAGGGCCTCACCGGGTGCGAGTTCAGGCACCGGCACCTCATCTAGATGGATAGAGCGTCGCGGATCCTTATCACGTGAGGCCATGCCGTCAAACATGGTGGCTTCGTCCTTATGCACTGTTACCGCGCGATATGACTCCGGCAAAGGGAGAGCGGCGAACTCGGCACTGTCGGCACCAGCGGTGATTGCATCAACTATGTATTGCATCAGGGAAGGATGCCAGAAGCCCATTATGGGCACCCCACCAGCCCGCGAGCATGACGCCAGCCGGCAGTCTCTAGATTCGCGAAATCCATCAGTTCGCGGGTTGAACGAGTTCGATCAGCACCCCGCCGCAGTCCTTCGGATGGGCGAAATTGACCAATGATCCAGCGGTGCCAATCTTTGGCTCGTCGTAGAGCACCCTGACCCCCCGTTCGCGCAGCGTCGCCGCGACGGCCTTGACGTCGGTAACGCGATAGGCCACCTGCTGGATACCGGGCCCGGCGCGGTCGATGAACTTGGCGATGGTGGATTCTGGGGTCAGCGGGGCAAGCAACTGGATGCAGCTGTCGCCCACGCCCAGCATCGCCTCGCGAACACCTTGTGCTTCATTTACTTCCTCGTGAACGACCTGCAAGCCAAAGACGCGGGAGTAGAACTCCTTGGCGACCTCAAGATCCGGGACAGCGATGCCCACATGGTCCAATTCGGTCAGCAAGGCGTCCGAGGCGTCCGCCGGGGGCAAGTGCCGGGGCGTGGCTGGATTCGTAGAATGTGTGTTCATAGCCCTATCGTCGCATTGACGATGCCAACTAGTTGCCAAGGCGAGCTAAGGAGCCGAAATGTCGTTCTCAGGTGGTTCAGTCATTGTTGCCGGAGCGCGGACCCCGATCGGGCGCCTGCTGGGCTCGTTGAAGTCATTTAGCAGCACCGATCTCGGCGGTATGGCAATTGCGGCGGCACTTGAACGCGCCGGCGTAGCGCCAGATCAGGTTGATTACGTAATCATGGGTCAGGTGCTGCAGGCCGGCGCCGGGCAAATGCCGGCGCGCCAGGCCGCCGTCAAAGGCGGCATCAGTATGAATGTGCCCTCACTCCTGATTAACAAGGTTTGCCTATCCGGCATTGACGCTATTGCCCTTGCCGACCAGCTAATTCGTGCCGGTGAGTTTGACTGCATCGTGGCCGGTGGGATGGAATCAATGACCAACGCTCCCCACCTGCTATTGGGCTCGCGTGAGGGCACCAAGTACGGCGACTGGACCATGGTCGATTCAATGGCCTATGACGCGCTGACCTGTGTATTTGATGAATGTGGCATGGGCGAGAGCACCGAGAAGCACAATGCGCGCTATGACTTAACTCGCGAGGAGCAGGACGCTTTCTCGGCTGCCTCGCATCAGCGGGCGGCTGCAGCTCAACAGAAAAATCTTTTCGACAACGAAATCAGCCCCGTGCAGATCAAGCAGCGTAAAGGTGAGCCGATTACATTCAGTGCTGACGAAGGGGTGCGCCCCGACACCACGGTCGAGTCCCTCGCAGGGCTGCGCCCAGCATTTACCAAAGACGGCACGATCACCGCTGGCAGTGCCTCACAAATCTCCGACGGTGCCTGCGCGGTCGTGGTGATGAGTAAGAAGAAGGCAGAAGAACTTGGTCTGAAATGGCTGGCTGAGATCGGCAGTCACGGGGTCGTGGCCGGCCCCGACTCGTCATTGCAGGAGCAGCCCGCCAACGCAATCATCAAGGCCTGCCAGCGCGAGGGCATTGCTGTCAGCGACCTCGATCTACTCGAGATTAATGAGGCATTCGCTGCGGTGGGAGTGGTATCAAGCAAGGCACTTGGTGTGTCCGAAGACATAGTGAACGTCAACGGCGGCGCGATTTCCATGGGTCACCCCGTCGGGATGTCAGGTGCCAGAATTGTCTTGCACCTAGCACTCGAGCTGCAGCGGCGCGGCGGTGGCACCGGTGCGGCGGCACTTTGTGGTGGCGGCGGCCAAGGTGATGCCTTGCTCGTGCGCGTGCCTAAGGCCTGATAGCCCAAGTTGCGAGATGATCAGCAAGTGAGTGTTGCAGAGCTGATCGCTGGTGCCCAAGCGGGCGAGCAGCGCGATATTGCGCGATTGATTTCTCGCATTGAAGACGGTTCGGCCGATGCCCGCGAAGCCATGCAAGCACTGGCTGGGTTCGTCGGGCGTGCTCAGGTAATTGGTATCACTGGGGCACCCGGGGTTGGTAAATCCACCACCACCTCCGCACTGGTTTCGGCGGTTCGGGCCCGGGGTAATCGAGTAGCTGTTTTGGCGGTAGACCCATCCTCGCCATTTTCTGGTGGCGCACTCTTGGGTGATCGAATTCGAATGCAGCAACATGCAACGGATGAGGGCGTATTCATCAGGTCAATGGCCTCCCGCGGGCATCTTGGGGGGTTGGCGGCGACAACCCCCCAGGTAATTCGAGTACTTGACGCCGCAGGTTTTGATGCGGTGCTTATTGAAACTGTTGGTGTTGGCCAATCAGAGGTAGAGGTCGCCGCGACCGCCGACACTTCCGTCGTGTTAATTGCCCCAGGTATGGGCGACAGTATCCAAGCGGCGAAAGCCGGTATTCTCGAAATCGGCGACATCTTTGTGGTTAATAAGGCTGATCGCGAGGGTGCCGAAACCACGGTTCGAGAATTGCGGCACATGATTTCACTAGGCCAACATGAGGGTTGGCGGCCACCGGTATTGAAGACGGTCGCATCACTTGGTGATGGCATTGACTCCCTGCTCGCCGCCATTGACGAGCATCGCATTTGGCTTGTCGGCAGTGGGCAAGATAGAGCGCGAAAACTTCGCCGGATCAAAGATGAAATCTGCGCGCTGGTAATTGGCGAGACTAAGTCGCGCTTGTCGATTCGTGCTGCCGAGATAGATTCGCTGAGCGAGGCAGTGCTTGATGGCGCCATGGACGCCTATGCGGCCGCGGAGCAACTTAGTTAGTGCGACGCTGCCAGGCACCAGGCTCGGCAAGCAGCCCTGTGACTTCGGCGGGCAATTTGTTGGCGGCCACATCGGCGAGGGTGATGTTCTCCAAAACGTGGCGCATTGATGCCCGTACAGCGATCCACACTTCGCGTAAGTGCTCGGCGGCCCCCACATACTCAACATCTTCGGGCCGTTGCCCACGAACGGCGGCAAGGGGCCCGTCAAGTGCGCGAACTACATCGGCGATGGTTACTTGAGTTGGGTCGCGGTCAAGTCGGTAGCCGCCATCGGCTCCGCGCTGACTGCCTACAATTCCGTATTGGCGTAACTGCCGCAAAATCCCTTCGAGGAATTTCATCGGGATGTCTTGGGCGGTGGCGATGGACTCGCCCTTGACTAGTCGCTTTGGATCCTCGGCGTATGACACGGTGAGTTCAAGGAGTGCGCGCATCCCATAATCTGCCTTGGCTGAAATATGCACCCGCTTAGTGTCCTCGCTGGGGGTCGGGCAGAGCAAGGAGCCCCATGGTGGAAGATAGGGGGGTGACTTCAACTCCATTTTCTGGCCGCGGTGCTATTGATCTCGGCGCCCTCGCTTCGGCGCGCCAAAACCAACAGCAGGCCGCCGCAGCTGTGGCCAATGCACCGGCCGGGGTGGTAATCGACGTTACCGAGGCCAGTTTTCAGTCGGCGGTGATCGAGCGGTCGATGACCGTGCCGGTGGTACTTGATCTATGGGCCGAGTGGTGTGGGCCGTGCAAGCAGCTGTCGCCGATCTTGGAGAAATTGGCCGCTGAGTACGCCGGTCGCTGGATCCTCGCCAAAGTTGATGTTGACGCTGAGAAGCGAGTGGCGGCTGCATTCCAAGTTCAGTCGATTCCCTCGGTTTTCGCGGTGATCATGGGGCAGCCGGTTCCACTTTTCCAAGGCGCTTATCCCGAGCCTCAGATCAGACAGATCTTGGATGAACTTTTGAAGGTTGCCGCCGAGCAGGGGGTTACCGGCACCTTGACCGATGACCACGGACAGGTGCCGGATGAGCCAGCGGTTGCGGAAGCAGATACCGAACCTGCGACCGATCCAAGATTTGATGCGGCATTCAATGCGATCGAAGCCGGTGATTGGGATGGCGCAGCGGCGGCCTATCAACTCATTCTCGATGCTGATCCAAGTGAGCGTGATGCCATCGCCGGGCTTGCCACGGTTGGTCTTTATCGCCGTACTGAAGGTGAAGATGAGGGAGCACTGCGGGCGATCGCCGATCAGCCGGATGCGGCCGCTGATGTACGAGTGCAGTGCGCTACCGCTGATTTTGATGCACTCGCTGGGCGTTGGACACTCGCATTCGATCGGCTCGTTGCCTGCGTCAGGGCGTCCAGTGGCCCTGATCGTGAGCTGGTTCGCGCGCGATTGCTCGAACTGTTCGTCCTCGCTGGCGAGGACCCCGCGGTCCCCGCTGCGCGCACGGCATTAGCCAACGCTCTTTTCTAGGCTAATGAACTCGGGGCTCAACCGGGGCTTGGGTCAAAGCGCAGATAGATAGCGGCCAATGGTGGCAAAACTATCTGCGCGGACGCCGGACGACCCTGCCATTGCACCTCAACGGCTTTTACCCCACCAAGATTGCCGACACCGCTTCCGCCATAGACGTCTGCGTCGGTGTTCAGTACTTCGACCCAACGGCCGCTAATGGGTAGGCCAATTCGGTAGTTCTCATGCGGGGTGGGGGAGAAGTTCGTGGCGCAGGCCAGCGGTCGGCCATTCTTATCCCAACGGAGCCAAGTGAAAATATTTCCTTGGGCATCACCGGCGTCGATCCATTCGAAACCGCCGTGATCGTCATCGCGTTGCCAAAGTGCGGGGGTGGCGCGGTAGACGTTATTGAGATCCGAAACTGTGCGCAAGATGCCAGCGTGTTCGGAGAATTGCAAGAGCGACCAGTCAAGGCTGCGCTGGCTAGCCCACTCACCTGACTGTGCGAACTCCGAACCCATGAAGAGGAGTTTCTTTCCTGGGTGCGCCCACATGAAAGCTAAGAAGGCCCGCAGGTTCGCCAATTGCTGCCAGCGGTCACCGGGCATGCGCCCCACTAAGGAACCTTTTCCGTGAACAACTTCATCATGCGATATCGGCAGCACAAAGTGCTCGCTATACGCGTAGACCATGGAGAAACTCATTTCTTCATGGTGGTACTGACGGTGAATTGGCTCATGTTGAATGTAGCCGAGGGCGTCATGCATCCAGCCCATATTCCACTTGAACCCAAAACCTAGTCCGCCCAAGTGGGTGGGTTGGGTGACTCCCGGCCAGGAAGTGGACTCTTCAGCGATCATGATCGCGCCGGGTGACCGTTTGTATACGGTCGCATTTACCTCCTGCAGAAACGCAACTGCATCAAGGTTCTCCCGCCCTCCGAATTGGTTGGGCTCCCACTCCCCGGGTTTGCGTGAATAATCGAGATAGAGCATTGAGGCCACTGCATCAACGCGCAGGCCATCTACGTGAAACTCCTCGAACCAATAAAGGGCATTAGCAACCAGAAAGTTTCGAACTTCAGCGCGGCCGAAGTTAAAGACATACGTGCCCCAGTCAGGGTGCTCGCCACGTCTTGGGTCTGGGTGTTCATAAAGTGCGGTGCCATCGAAGCGCGCAAGTGCCCACTCATCTTTGGGGAAGTGGGCCGGGACCCAATCAACTAGAACGCCAATCCCGGCTTGATGGAGGCGGTCAATGAGATAGCGAAGGTCATCGGGTGAGCCAAAACGCGAGGTGGGTGCGAAATAGGAAGTAACTTGGTAACCCCAAGACGGTCCGTACGGGTGCTCGGAGACAGGTAAGAATTCAACATGGGTGAACCCGGTTTCGCTGAGATACTCAGTTAGCTCGTCGGCAAGTTGACGATAATTAAGCCCGCTGCGCCAAGAGCCTAGGTGAACTTCATAAATGCTCATCGGAGAGGTAAGTGCATCGGTATTGGCGCGTTTGTCTAGCCATGTTGAATCTTGCCATTGGTAATTAGACGTGAAAACAACCGAGTTGTTGGCGGGTGGAATTTCGGTTGCGAAGGCGCATGGGTCGGCCTTTTGCCGCCAGATCCCATCGCTTCCTAGGATTTGGAACTTATATCTGTCGCCGTCAGTTACCTTAGGGACGAATAACTCCCAAATGCCAGAGGCCCCAAGGTTGCGCATCGGGTGCGCTACACCATCCCAGTAGTTGAAATCACCCGTGACTCGGACCCCTCGCGCATTCGGCGCCCAAACGGCGAAGGAGACCCCACTTACGGCACCTTGCGGGGTTGGGTAAATGCGGGTGTGTGCGCCGAGCACTTCCCAGAGTTTCTCATGACGACCCTCGTGGATTAGATGCAAATCAATTTCGCCGAGGGTTGGTAAGAATCGGTATGGGTCTTCTGCTGGCACGATTTTGTCACCGTACTGAACTTCGATTGAGTAATTAGGCGCCTCCGGCATAGAGATGACCCCGCACCACACTCCGCGGAATTCATGGTCAAGGTGAATTGAATAATTTTCAGTTACCACGGTTACCGATTCAGCCATCGGGCGTAATACCCGAACGGTAACCTCTCCTTTGAATAGGTGCGGTCCGAGAATTTCATGCGGGTTGGGGTGCCAACCATCGACAAGCCGATCAAGGTCTCCAATTGCCACGGGTATTTTGTTTACCTTCGGCGACTTTTTCACTATTGCCGCACATGCACGATGTGGGCGACTTGTTCCCAGGGGGTTAACCGCACGTAGGCGCTCTGACCCCAGGT
The DNA here is from genome assembly GCA_945870085.1 of Bifidobacterium breve. Classification (GTDB taxonomy): domain Bacteria; phylum Actinomycetota; class Actinomycetes; order S36-B12; family S36-B12. Next base: position 13,090 of record CAMBQX010000021.1, read on the forward strand.
CCAAGTGGTGTCTGTTACTAGGTCATGGGCGATGAATAAGGATTGTGGATCGAGCCCGATGGCGGCTAGGTTCCACCACACGGTGGCTTCCTGCGTATGGTGCGGGTCAAGAGTGCACACCACCAGCACGGTGTCGTCACCATCTCGTTTTGAAAAAGCAATGATGTTTGGGTTATCGCACTGGTGGAAATACAGTGAGCGTAAGTCTTGCAAAGCTTTGTGTTCCCTGCGAATTTTATTGATGAGCGTAAATAGGGGAGCCAGACTACGACCCTGCTTTATAGCCGCGTCCCAGTCGCGCGGTCGATATTGAAACTTTTCGGTATCGAGATACTCCTCGCTACCGGGCTGAAGGGCCACGTGTTCATATAACTCGAAACCGCTATAAATGCCGTAGGCAGGTGAAAGCGTTGAAGCTAGGACGGCGCGAATTGCGAACGCACCCGGCCCACCGTGCTGAAGATAGCTGTGGAGAATGTCGGGCGTGTTCGTGAAAAAATTAGGGCGCATGTAGGCAGCGGCCGGGCCGGCAATTTCATTACCGTATTCTTCCAGCTCTTGCTTGCTGTTGCGCCAGGTGAAATAGGTGTAACTCTGCTGAAATCCGACTTCTGCAAGCGCCTGCATCATTGGGCGGCTCGTGAAGGCCTCGGCCAGGAAGATGACATCTGGATTATCTGCATTTATTGACGCTATGAGTCGATCCCAAAGCCAGATGGGTTTGGTATGTGGGTTATCCACCCGGAAGATTAGCACTCCATGTGACATCCAAAATCGGACAATGCGTTCAATTTCGGCGTAAAGACCTTCGGGGTCGTTATCAAAGTTGAGTGGGTAGATGTCCTGGTACTTCTTGGGTGGATTCTCGGCGTAGGCGACCGACCCGTCAGCGCGAGTGGTAAACCACTGCGGGTGAGTCTTAACCCAAGGGTGGTCCGGTGATGCCTGTAGTGCAAGGTCAAGGGCAATCTCCATGCCGAGTGAGTTGGCCACTGCGACAAAGTCATCGAAGTCCTTAATGGTGCCAAGGTCTGGATGAATCGCATCATGACCGCCGGCGGCCGAGCCGATAGCCCAGGGGGATCCGGGGTCTGAGTCGCTGGCGATCAGAGTGTTATTTGGCCCTTTTCTATTTGTGAACCCAATGGGGTGTATCGGCGGCAGGTAAACGACATCGAAACCCATGTCAGCGATGGGAGCTAGCCGTTTGGATGCCGAAGTGAAGGTGCCGGAGGTGGGGGGATCAAGCAGCGCCCCTTCGCTACGCGGGAAAAACTCATACCAGGCGCCAAAGAGGGCGCGACGTCTTTGCACATTAAGTGGCCATGGGCCGCTAGTGGTCAATTGCTCGCGGATGGGGTTTTCGGTAATAACGGTGGCCACTTTCGCGTCTACCGCGGCGGCTAGGCGAACCGATGGTGGTAGCGAGGTATTTCGCATCGCGGTAGTCGCCGACATCAGCAGCGATTTAGTCGCCGCCGTCAGCTCGAAGGCAAGCGCCTGGTCCAACAGCAAGGCACCTTCGGCAAACTCGAGTTCAATATCTAAACCAGCAGGTATTTTGATATTTGCACGCTGGAGCCAAGTGCGCCAAGGATCACCCCAAGCTTCAATAGTGAACATCCAGTGGCCGATCTCATTCGGGCGGATGATGCCTGCCCAAGTGTCTATTCCATCAGGAGTCAGCGATACCCGTGAGTATTCGCTGCCATCTGGGCGGTGCAGTACCGCGGCTAGTCCAAGGGTGTCGTGGCCCTCTCGAAAGCAGGTGGCACGAACCCGAACGGCCTCATCAACTGCCGCCGCGGCAGGGCGACGGCCACTTAGCACGGATGGGCTGACTTCGGTGATGGCCAATCGGCCCACCAATAGTGAGGGTACGCCAAAAATTAAGGTCGGGTCATTCGGCGCCGCAGCCATAATGGGTTAAGAGTACCGATTAATAGCAAAACCTTTATTGGCAGCGGGACAATCCGGCCACATCGGGCCGCACCCAACCAACACCGAGTGTGAGCCGATCAGTGCGCGCTGAACTTGCTGGGGTAGCAATATCAATATTTGGCATACCGTTCCGCCTAGCCTCGTTTGCCGAATAACTTGTACATCACCATGAGAACACAGTCCGGGGGCAAGGGCCAGAATTTTCTCCCTGGTTGGCCTTGGTGGGGCTAAGAATGCAAACGCTGTCAGACCCGGTACGTTTAACCGGTGCGAGCAATCCGTAGGTTCAACGTCCGGGCCGTACTTCCAGACCCCTTGGCGCCCCTAGAGGCTTTGGCCCATAACTTGTGTTGGTGCTGGAGCCCAAACACCCGCGACCTGTTTGCAGCTATGGACGACAAACTCTGGAAGTCATTGGGTCAAGACCCAGTTCGGCTACTCGGTGAAATACCAGCTGAGCGATTGGCCGAGTTGGCCGCCGACGAAGGCTACGTGGGCTGGGTGCGCGAGCGGGCCGACGAGCTGCAGAGTTACCTCACCGCTGACCGCTGGTTCCAATCCCTGGGTGCTGATGCTCCTGCTGGTATCGCTTATTTCTCACCGGAGTACGGCATCACATCGGCGCTTCCGCAGTACTCCGGCGGCCTTGGGATTTTGGCCGGCGATCACCTGAAAGCAGCCAGTGACCTAGGCGTGCCGCTAATTGCGATCGGCCTGTTTTACCGCGCTGGATATTTTCGCCAGTCGCTTTCGACC
>CAMBQX010000022.1 GCA_945870085.1 Bifidobacterium breve
GCCGCGGTGCGCGATGGTGGGCCTGGTGTGATTGCAATCGGCCACGATATGCGGCCATCTGGGCCAGATCTAGTTGCTGCGTTCGCGCAAGGGGTGCGCGAGCAAGGGTGTGATGTCATTGAGATTGGTTTAGCCAGCACCGATGGTCTGTATTACGCCTCTGGTGCACTTGGTATCCCCGGTGCCATGTTCACGGCCAGCCACAACCCGGCTAAGTACAACGGCATCAAACTTTGTCGCGCCGGCGCAGCACCGGTAGGCCAAGACACCGGACTTCGAGAGATCCGCCTGCTGGTTGAAAATGGCGTTCCGGCCTTTGATGGTCCATTGGGGCAGTTGCGCCATCAGGATTTATTGGCCGACTACGCACTTTTCCTCCGCAATCTTGTTGACGTGTCGGGTGTGCGCCCACTGCGCGTTGTAGTTGATGCCGGTAACGGCATGGGTGGCTACACCGTGCCTGCAGTTCTTGGGGAGGCCGCGGGGTTGCCTCGCCTGCCGCTGACCATCGATGAGATGTTCTTTGAACTTGACGGCTCGTTCCCAAATCACGAAGCCAATCCGATTGATCCGATGAACTTGGTTGATTTGCAAAAACGGGTTCGCGAGGTTGGAGCCGATCTTGGTTTGGCTTTTGATGGTGATGCTGACCGATGCTTTGTAATCGATGAACGCGGTGAAATCGTCAGTCCATCAACTTTGACCGCACTGATAGCGGCACGCGAACTAGCTAAGCATCCAGGCTCGATGATTATTCACAACTTGATCACGTCGAAGGCGGTACCTGAAGTCATTGCGGAATGTGGTGGTACACCGGTGCGCACCCGTGTTGGACACTCATTCATCAAGGCGAAAATGGCCGAGACGAATGCGGTTTTTGGTGGTGAGCATTCGGGCCACTTCTACTTCCGAGATTTCTGGCGCGCCGATTCGGGAATGTTGGCGGCTCTTTACGCGATTGCGGCGCTGGGCGAGACTCCCGATGGAACCACTATGTCGAGTCTGCTCAAGTCGTATGACAGGTATTCAAATAGTGGCGAGATCAACACTGAGGTAGTCGACCAAGCGGCGGCCACTTTGGCAATTCGCAATGCTTACGGGGCCGATGCTGGTAACGAAATCGATGATCTTGATGGTTTAACCATGACGGCGCCAACGTGGTGGTTTAACGTACGTCCGAGTAATACTGAACCACTACTTCGACTAAATGTTGAGGCAGACGAGGTGACTGTCATGGAGCGGATTCGCGATGAGGTGCTCGCAATAATGCGAGGGGGAGTGTCATGAGTGTCGGGCCGCTTGGTTTAAGTGCAGCCTTGTGGAAGGTGTTGGCATGCCCGTGTCCGCAACATGCACCTGTCGCCGCCGATGAACTAACCGGTCAAATCGCCTGCACCAAGTGTGATGCGCGTTTTGAGGTATTGGACGGTATCCCGATCATGTTGCTGGATTCAGCGGATCAGGGCTGAGCATGCTCGTAGTTCGCGGTGCGATTAAGGATTATGACTGGGGTATCATCGATGGCCTAGCTCCGTGGGCCGGTGAGCACACCGGAGGCCCGCAGGCTGAACTGTGGTTCGGGGTCCACCCGGGTGGTCCGTCTCCGCTTGTTGATGCGGACGGCGATGAAACCGGCGAAGTGCTCGCGGATAAATTTGATATTGCGGCGATCCCGCTCTTGGTCAAGATCCTCGCGGCAGCGCGACCGCTAAGTGTGCAAGTGCATCCCCAATTGGCGGTCGCTGCGGCTGGCTGGCGAGCCCAGCAGGTACCTGGTGCACGTCGGGTACTAAGTGATCCATTTGAAAAAACTGAGATGCTTATTGCCTTAAAGCCCTTCGAAGCATTTGCCGGTTGGCGTGATCGTGAGCAGGTAGTTGCGGTACTAAAAGAGCTGACCGGAGCCCAAGAGGCGATAGCGCGCCTCATGGCGGATGACCTAGGTGGAGCTATCGGTGCCCTGCTGGCAATTGGAACAAATGAGCGAATTTCGGCACTCGAGGCTGCAACAAGGGAGGCAGGGCTACCCGCGGCTGAAGTGGCGGCCTATTCGACGGTGGCCGAGAATTACCCCAATGATCCGGGGGCGCTGGTAAGCGTGCTGCTTGACTATTTGAGCCTTGCCGCCGGTGAAGCGGTTTACGTGCCAGCCGGGGTGCCGCACAGTTACATCCGCGGCATCGGGCTTGAGGTGATGACTTCTAGTGACAATGTGATTCGACTTGGGTTGACCAGCAAGCCGGTGTTCGTGGATCGTGCGGTTGAAGCACTTTGTCCAGATCTTGACCCGCAGATAGTCCGATCGGTGTACGGAGACATTCTGTGGCCGGTGAACTCGCCCTTCGTGGTGCGCATGCTCACCGAAGGATCCGAGCGCATCCCGATGGGCGCGTATCGCATCCTGCTGCTAATTGAGGGTACCGCTCGGGTGGTTTCGGATGCGGCAGAGATAACTTTGCGTCCGGGCACCGCTGCCGTGATGGCGGCTGATGATCCAGACGCCCACGTTGAGGCTGACGGTCTGGTTGCCATAGTCCAATCCACCGAGCGTTAGGGGAAGAGTAGATGAGCACCGAGGGTGGCAAAAAGGCGATTATCGCCGCGTTGATGGCGAATATTGGCATCGCGATTAGTAAATTCGTTGCCTTTTTCTTCACCGGATCCTCCTCGATGCTGTCAGAAGCCATCCACTCGGTGGCCGACTCGAGTAATCAGGTGTTGCTGCTGGTCGGAAATAAGCGCTCGCAAAAGCCCGCCGATGAAAAGCACCCATTTGGCTACGGCCGTCGTCGCTTCGTCTACGGATTCATTGTTGCGGTGGTGCTGTTCCTCATCGGTGGACTTTTCTCCCTGTATGAAGGACTACATAAGTGGCAGGACCCTGAACCACTAAACGATTGGTGGATTGCGGTACTAGTTCTAGTTATCGCCATTGGCCTTGAGACAGTTTCCTTTCGCACCGCGCTGCGTGAAGCAAATAAATCACGCGGCAAAAGGTCACTTGCGAATTTTATCAAGGATTCGAGGCAGCCTGAACTACCAGTAATTTTACTCGAAGATGCCGGTGCGCTCTTGGGTCTGGTGTTCGCATTGGTCGGCGTTGGGATGGCTGTCATTACCGGTGATGGTCGATGGGATGCGGTTGGCGCCATGGCGGTTGGCACCCTGCTGGTTGTTATCGCCATCTTCTTGGCGATGGAGATGGCCACGATGCTGATAGGCGAAAGCGCGTTGCCAGAAGAGGTGGCGGCCATTCGAGCAGCCTTAGAATCGGCGCCTTTGGTTGAGCGGGTTATCCATCTGCGTACGGTGCACATGGGCCCCGATGAGTTGCTAGTCGCGGCAAAAATCGCGATTCGTCAAAGTGAAACGGCGGCTGGTATCGCAGCCGGTATCAATGAAGCCGAACGGGCTCTTAGGGCGGCGGTGCCAACAGCGCTCTACGTGTTCATCGAGCCCGACCTGGACGTGGCGCGTTAGATTTGCCTTATCGGGGTGATGTGGCACAATACGTACGTCGTCATGGTCCGGAGCCCTGGTTCCCATCGCGGCCTCCCTTGCCTGGCGAACCAACGAAGCCTCGTGCCGTTCGCACCACTTACGCCTACGAGGAGAACTTAAATGTCTGTTGTGAAATCTGACGGAACGCCTGACTACAAGGTTGCCGATTTGTCCTTGGCTGACTTCGGTCGCGATGAAATCCGCCTAGCCCAGCACGAAATGCCAGGTCTGATGGCGATGCGGGACGAATTTGGCGCAAGCAAGCCGCTTAAGGGTGCGCGTATCACCGGGTCATTGCATATGACGATCCAGACTGCTGTCCTGATAGAGACCTTGGTTGACCTTGGGGCCGATGTGCGCTGGGCCTCATGCAATATCTTCTCGACCCAAGATCACGCTGCCGCCGCGGTGGTGGTTGGTCGCGAGGGCACGGTGGCTGACCCTAAGGGTGTTCCAGTATTCGCCTGGAAGGGCGAATCCCTGCCCGAGTACTGGTGGTGCACCGAGCAGATCTTGATGTGGCCAGATGGCAAGGGCCCGAACATGATTCTTGACGATGGCGGCGACGCCACGATGCTCGTGCATAAAGGTAAGGAGTTCGAGGCGGCCGGTCTTGTACCGACCCCCGATGAGACCACGTCGGAGGAGTACGGCGTTGTTCTTGAAACTCTGCGCCGCTCACTAACCGAAGATGCGACCCGTTGGACGATTATCGCAGCCGGTATCAAGGGCGTGACCGAAGAAACCACTACCGGTGTGCATCGCCTCTACGAAATGATGCGTGCGGGTGAACTCATCTTCCCAGCCATCAACGTCAATGATTCGGTAACCAAGAGCAAGTTCGACAACAAGTACGGTTGCCGTCACTCACTTATCGATGGCATCAACCGCGCCACCGACACCATGATCGGTGGCAAGGTCGCTGTAGTTTGCGGCTTCGGCGATGTGGGCAAGGGCTCGGCTGACTCACTACGCGGTCAAGGTGCCCGCGTGATCATCACCGAGATCGACCCGATCTGCGCGCTGCAGGCGGCCATGGACGGCTACCAAGTCGCCAAACTTGAAGACGTCCTTGATGTCGCTGATATTTTCATCACCGCCACGGGCTGCTACGACGTCATCACCGCCGAGCAAATGGGCAGGATGAAGCATCAGGCCATCGTCGGCAATATCGGCCACTTCGACAATGAGATTGATATCGCCGGCCTTGCTGAGACACCCGGTGTCGTGCGCAAAACCATCAAGCCACAGGTTGATGAGTGGACTTTCGCTAACGGCAAATCGATCATCATGCTTTCCGAGGGGCGCCTGTTGAATCTTGGCAACGCCACCGGTCACCCGTCCTTCGTGATGAGTACCTCATTCACGAACCAGGTGTTGGCCCAGATCGAGCTATTCACCAAGCTCGACGAGTACCCACTTGGCGTGTACACACTGCCTAAGGCACTCGATGAGAAAGTCGCACGCCTCCACATTGATGCACTAGGTGTGCGCCTAACCGAATTGAATAAGAAGCAGGCGGAGTACCTCGGCGTTGACGTATTCGGCCCCTACAAGCCGGAGAATTACCGCTACTAGTTAACTTGCTGCACTTCGAATTTGGGGCCACGGTCTTTTAAACCTGCACCGCGGTAACGTGGCCCCATGATCGAAACCCCACAAGTCAAATCAGCACGTTGGGGTTTATGGGATGTGCTGATCACCTTGGGTGGCGCCTTGGTGCTGGGTGTTGCTGCGGCATTACTCCTGGGGGCATTAGCGGCCCCACTTGCCTGGCAGCTGCTGGTCGGTGGGCTGGCGCCCTGGGTGGCTCTGGCCGGGTGGCCGCTGTTTATCACGTCGGTTAGAGGCAATGGCCCAAGAATCGATCTGTCCTTAAACCTTAGTTGGCGCGATGCTGGTTGGGGGGTAGTTGGCGGGGGGATAGCCCTTATCGCCGCGCTGGTGGTGGCGGTGATCACAGCGGCGATTTTTGGTGAGTTCACTTCGGCGGCCGGCGATGTGGGGTCCGAACTAGCGTCCTTGGGCAATGTCTGGCTGCTCATTGCTTTTGGACTGATGATCGCGGTTGGCGCCCCGATTGCCGAAGAGCTAGCTTTTCGCGGTCTCTTCTTCGCGGCCTTGCGTAAACATGGGGTGGGACCGGTGCTGTCCATAGCAATCACGGCCGTGGCATTTGCCCTTTTTCACTTAGAACCGGCCCGAATCGGGGTCTTGCTCAGCATCGGATTGGTGCTTGGCATCGTGCGGTGGCGCACCGGCTCATTGGGGGCAGCCATGGTCGCCCACGGGGTGGTTAACGCGCCAGCTGCGGTATTTCTCATCCTTGGTTTGCCAGGGGTGGCACCATAGGGTCATGAGCACCCAACCTGGCGCGCCTTTGTCGGCCCGTGGCCGCGTCCTCATTGTCGATGATGACCAAGCACTCTCCGAAATGTTGGGCATCGTCTTGCGGGGTGAAGGCTTTGATCCAGTCTTTTGCGGTGATGGCGCCCAGGCACTTCAGGTCTTTCGAAGCTGTAAGCCTGATGTCGTACTACTTGATCTGATGCTTCCGGGGCGCGATGGCATTGATGTGTGCCGATCAATCCGCGCTGAGTCTGGAGTGCCGATCGTCATGCTCACCGCGAAGACCGACACCGTTGATATTGTTGTGGGGCTGGAGTCAGGTGCTGACGACTACATTGTCAAACCATTTAAGCCAAAGGAGTTGGTTGCTCGGATCCGCGCTCGGATGCGCCGCAATGATGATGCACCGCCCTTAACTTTGACGATCGGAGATCTAGCCATCGACGTCAGCGGGCATCAAGTGACTCGCGATGGTAAAGCACTTTCGCTAACACCACTTGAGTTTGATCTCCTCGTTTGTCTGGCACGGCGGCCCGGGAAGGTTTTCACGCGCGAGGTGCTCCTGCAAGAAGTATGGGGGTATCGCCATGCGGCAGATACCCGATTGGTGAATGTCCACGTGCAGCGCCTTCGTGCCAAGATCGAGCACGATCCAGAAGATCCGGCGATTGTTGTCACGGTTAGAGGTGTCGGCTACAAGGCCGGCTCGGCGTAGCCGGTTGTCGGTTATCGCCACGATGCGCGTCATCGGCCAATCAATATGAACAGATACCTAACCGGATGCATTGACTTCCTGCTGGCCGGCCCGCGGTGGGTGAGGCGCATTTGGCGGAGCTCGCTACTGCTGCGCGTAACCACCACTACATTGGTGCTATCAATCTTGGTGATGGCCGCACTCGGGTTTTCCTTACTCTCTCGAGTAACCAGCGGTTTACTTGAGGCAAAGGATCGGGCCTCGGTGGGGGAGGCCGCTGCGGGATTATCCGAAGCTCAACGCGTGTTGGATGCGGCTAACACCGGCACCACGACACCTTCACCTGCCCGCTTGGTTGATTCTGTGGTAACTACGTTGGCGGCACGTGCAGGTTCACCTGGGCAATTCGATGTATTGCTACTGTCGTCAGGGCCAACACCTGATGCGCCAGAGCGCGGCACCAATCTAGTTTCGGTTACCAGCGTGCCGCCCGCACTCCGCACCGCTGTTACCGATTCGCAGCGCCAGTCTTGGACTTACACCGATATCAAGTCACTTGACGGTCGATCAACCCCTGGATTAGTGGTTGGTGGACCACTTAGTGTTCCCAGTGTTGGAGATTACGAGTTGTATTACTTGTTCCCGCTCACCCAAGAGCAGCAGACTCTGGATCTAGTGCGCAGCTCGGTTATCCTCACTGGGCTATTGCTGGTTGGCCTCTTGGCATTGGTAGCCGGACTCATCACGCGTCAGGTGGCCGTGCCCGTTCGCGCTGCGGCCCGTACGGCACTGCGTTTTTCCGAGGGGTACTTATCAGAGCGAATGAAAGTAAGGGGCGAGGATGACCTCGCGCGGCTGGCCGGGGCGTTTAATGATATGGCGGCGAGTATCGCTCGGCAGATCAAGCAGCTTGAGGGGCTCTCACGGGTGCAGCGCAGATTCGTCTCTGACGTTTCCCATGAATTGCGCACCCCTTTGACCACCATTCGAATGGCCGCAGATGTGATGTTCGAGGAGCGCGCATCCTTTGATGGGCCCACGGCGCGCGCGGCCGAGTTGCTTCAGGCCCAATTAGACCGGTTCGAGTCATTGCTGGTTGAGCTACTCGAGATTTCGCGATTTGACGCTGGTGCCGCGGTTCTTGAGGCGGATCCGTTTGACCTATACGCGCTGGTATCGAGGGTAATTGATGGCTCAACCACACTGGCCGAACGTAGCGGTGTGCCACTGCGGCTGCACTCCGAAGGTGAGCCCAGATTGCTCTACGCGGATTCGCGCCGAATTGATCGAGTGATAAGAAATCTCGTTGGTAACGCAATCGAACATGGCAATGATCGCGGGGTTGACATCACCATCGGCAGCAATGAAGAAGCGGCGGCCGTCACGGTGCGTGACTACGGAGTTGGGTTGCGACCGGGGGAGGCCTCGTTGGTATTTAATCGATTCTGGCGCGCGGATCCGGCGCGGGCCCGCACTACCGGCGGCTCTGGATTGGGTTTGGCGATCGCGCTCGAAGATGCGCGCCTACATGGTGGTTGGCTGGAGGCTTGGGGTGAGCCGGGCGCCGGTGCCTGCTTCCGCTTGACTTTGCCGCTTAACGTGCGCGGTACTTTCATCTCTTCGCCACTTGATCTCTACCCGGATGATTCTGCACCAGCAAGTCGCAGCGCGATCGAGAATGTCGAGGTGCGCTAGTGCGTAGCTTTACGATTTTCCTCGCGGCAACGATGCTGCTTACCGGCTGCGGCTCACTACCCGCCTCACTTACCGCACAGGTGCCAACGACCGGGCCGATCCAGCAAGGTGCGCAAGTCAATCTTGATCGCAAGGATCAGTTCATTCGGGTAATTGCGCGCAGCCCTCGAGATGGGATGACCCCAACCCAAATCGTGCAAGGGTTTTTGGACGCATCGGCTTCATTTGATGGCGACCATGCGGTCGCGAGGGAATATTTGACCGGTTCCGCGAACAGCCGTTGGTTGCCTGGCTTGCAGGTGTCGGTTTATGACGGTGCCGCGGTTGTTACTTCCAGTGGTAGTTCAGTGACACTGACCGCGAGCCAGAGCGGCAGGATCGATGAGATTGGCCGGTATGTGGTGGCTTCCCCGGGCCAAGATCTCCGAGGTAGTTTCCAATTAGTTCGCGACGGCACGCAGTGGCGCATCGATCGGCTTCCGCAGGGCCTATTGCTCTCCGCCTCTGACGTCGATCGTGCCTATCGATCATTTGCGGTTTACTTCTTCAATCCCAGTTTCTCAGCTCTGGTGCCCGATGCGCGCATGATACCCGTGCTTGGGCCTGGTCAGGGCACTACTTTGGTGCGCTATCTCCTTGACGGGCCAAGTGATTGGTTGGCCCCTGCCGTTCGCACCGGCTTCCCCGACGGGGTGGGGTTAAATATTGAATCGGTACCGATAGATGGTGGCGTGGCCCGTGTTGACCTAAAGTCCTCTGTGCTTTTGGCCGATGATGGCACGCGCGAAGCGTTATCGCAGCAGTTAGTTTGGACACTAGGCCAGCTTTCAGATGTGACTTCGGTTGAAATCACTGCCGGCGGCCAGCAACTTGTGGTGCCGGGCGTTAGCTCCCCGCAGCCGGTAGACGCCTGGCCGAAGGTCAATCCAGACGCCTTACCCGATAACTCGTCAGGGTATGTGGCGCGCAGCCGCTCGGTGGTGCGATTGGGTACCACTACTGATCGCGCAGTGCCCGGAGATGCTGGCAGTGGCGCGGTTTCCTTCCTGAGGTTTGCTATTGATCGGTTGTCGACCGCGGTCGCTGGGATTGATGCTGACGGCACGTTGTGGCGCGGCGCGATTGCGGAGGATGCACCGTTACTTGCCTTGATTGGTGATGAAGCATTAGCGGCTCCGGTCTTTGACGCCGACGGGAATATCTGGGTCGTTAATGCCCTGACCGGCTTAACCCGCGTGGATCGCATCGGACGAAGGGCTGAGGTTGACGTGGCAGGGCTGCCGGCGGAGTCGTCATTGCTCGCCGCAGTTCCATCACGCGATGGCACTCGGTGCGCCCTAATTGTGCAGCAAGGAGTGCGCACGGCGCTTTACGTAGGTGTGATCGTGAGATCAAACGTGGGCGCCCCGATGGCAATTGCTGATCCGATCAGGGTCGAGACTCGGCTGACCGAAGCCATCAGCGTTGGTTGGGCAGGAGCTAACTCCTTACTTGTGATCGGAAGTGATGGCGCGGAGTCTTTGCAGGTTTTTGATTTGAATTTGGCGAGGGGTTCGATTATTGGCATCGGTGCTCCCGAAGCGCCGGTCATGGTGGCGGCTGCACCAGGCCTACCGGCGCTGGTTGGTGCAGCGGACGGCTGGATTTATGAGTATGTGGGTTCTAACTGGCGCAAGCGCACCAGCGGTACCTCACCGGCCTATCCGAATTGATTTAACGCTGGCTCGTTGATTGCCAACTACGTGATGGGGTGCCGGCGACGGCGGCGATACCGGCCACGACCACGTCTGCGTTTACTAAAGTTTTAACCGCCTCCAAAGTTGTAGCGCCTGTGGTGATGACGTCGTCAACCACAATGATCCGGTAGCCAGCAAATTTCGCTAGTTTGGCTAGCTGTTTCGGGCGCGACTGGAAGGCGCCTGCGATTGCGGCCTGGCGCTGGGCCGCCGACCTGCCGACATGTTTGCCGTTGTCGAGGTGGCGGGTGAGTAATTGTTGAACCTGGGCTGGCTGATTCGCAAGGGTGAGCACCTGCGCCGCCCGGTGGGCGATCAATGAAGTGGTATCTGCTCCCCGGGCGCGAACCGAGCCGCGATGCGGGGGGATGGTGACCAAAAGAGTTGGGCCGGAGGTCAAAGTCGCGATCGCACTAGCCAGCAAAGTCCCAAGTGGGGCGGTCAAGGAGCGCACTCCATGTTCCTTGTGGGCGATGATCGCGGCTTTGGCTTGGCCTTGATAACGCGAGCCGATTGCCACCGGCCAGGCGGTGAGCTGCGGGTGGGGTCCGACCTGTAGGCACATCGCGGCCCAACAGGTGGGGCACAAGGTGGTGCCGAGGACGTCGCAGCCCACGCAAGATCGGCTCAGCACGAGGTCAATGCAGGCGTCCAGCAGCCAACCAGCGCCCATCTGCGCCCCCTTTGCGGCCCGGGTGAATTCTGCTCACAATCCACCGGCCAGGGCAAGGGGCACTTGCTCCCCTGTGGAACGGGCACCCGCCGAAAGTCGTGACCTCCTCGTGACCTCTACGATGGAGTGCGCCAGCGGGCTGGTGCGGTGATTTACCCCGAGAGCGTCGACCTGGTCGACCGATCCGAAAGGCCTGTCACTGTGGGTGTGCTGGACAAAATCCTTCGTGTTGGTGAAGGCAAGACGCTGAGGCGGCTCGTTGCTATCGCTGCCGCGGTCAATGCGATCGAGGATGAATTTGTCTCGTTGACCGATGCTGAGCTTCGGGCGCTAACCGAGGAGTTCAAGAAGCGCTATCAGGGCGGTGAGTCACTAGATGACCTACTGCCAGAGGCTTTCGCAACGGTGCGCGAAGCCGCCCGGCGCACGCTGGGCCAGCGCCACTACGACGTACAGATCATGGGTGGCGCCGCATTGCATATGGGCAATATCGCCGAGATGCGCACCGGCGAAGGCAAGACTTTGGTTTCGACTTTGCCCGCATACCTAAATGCACTCTCCGGCAAGGGGGTGCACGTTGTCACGGTTAACGATTACCTCGCCGAGCGAGATGGTGAGTGGATGGGGCGCGTGCACCGCTTCCTTGGCCTTGAGGTAGGCACAATTTTGTCAAACATGACTCCGGCAGAACGGCGCCATGCTTATGCGGCTGATATCACTTACGGCACTAATAACGAATTCGGATTCGACTATTTGCGCGACAACATGGCGTGGTCGAGCGAGGAGTTAGTGCAGCGTGGTCACAACTTCGCGGTTGTCGATGAGGTTGACTCCATTCTTATTGACGAGGCTCGTACCCCATTGATCATCAGCGGCCCGGCCGACCAAGCAAATAGCTGGTACGCAGAGTTCGCGCGGATGGTAAAGCTACTCAATCGCGATGAAGATTATGAAGTAGATGAGAAGAAGAAGACAATCGGTGTTCTTGAGTCAGCAATCGACAAGATTGAAGACCAAATAGGTATCGATAATCTTTATGACACGGTCAACACGCCACTCGTTGGATTCTTGAATAACGCCATCCGTGCCAAGGATCTGTTCAAGAAGGATCGCGATTACGTGGTTATCGACGGTGAGGTTCTCATCGTTGACGAACACACTGGCCGCATCCTGGCCGGGCGTCGTTATAACGAGGGCCTGCATCAATCACTTGAAGCAAAAGAAGGTGTGGAGATCAAGGCCGAGAACCAAACTCTCGCGACCGTGACTTTGCAGAACTTCTTCCGGCTTTACACTCGCCTATCGGGCATGACCGGCACCGCGATGACCGAAGCTAATGAGTTCTCGACCATCTACAACCTCGGGGTGGTGCCAATCCCGACGAATCGTCCTATGGTTCGTCTCGACAAAGCTGACGTGGTGTTTCGCACCGGTGAAGCCAAGCTCGATGCTGTTATCGCAGACATTGTCGAGCGCCACGAGCATGGCCAGCCAATTTTGGTGGGCACCACCAGTGTCGAAAAATCAGAGGATTTATCGAAGCTCCTGAAGCAAAATGGGGTCCCGCACGAAGTCCTCAACGCGAAGCACCACCACCGCGAAGCTGCAATCGTGGCTCAGGCTGGCCGGCGCGGCGCGGTCACTGTCGCCACCAACATGGCTGGCCGCGGTACCGACATCATGTTGGGCGGTAACCCGGAGTTCATGGCGGCAGCGGCCCTTACCCAGCAGGGGTTATCGCCTGCCCTCGATCCTGTTGCCTACGAAAGTGCGTGGCCCGCGGCTATTGAGCAGGCGCAAGGTGCGGTTAAAGCCGAGCATGACGAAGTGGTGGCCCTCGGTGGCCTATATGTGCTCGCGACCGAGCGCCATGAGTCGCGTCGTATTGATAATCAGCTGCGCGGGCGCTCTGGCCGCCAAGGTGACCCTGGTGAATCCCAGTTCTATCTTTCACTACAGGACGACCTCATGAGGTTATTCAAAGCCGACATGGTCGACGCATTCCTGCGCCGATTCAACGTGCCCGATGATGTGCCTATTGAGGCCAAGATGGTCACCAACGCCATCAGGTCTGCACAGTCGCAGGTGGAGGCGCAGAACTTTGAAATCCGCAAGGATGTCTTGAAGTACGACGACGTGCTAAATCGGCAGCGATTGGTTATCTATGACGAGCGTCGCCGGGTACTCGAAGGCGAAGATATTGAAGAGCAGGTGCGCGACTTCATTACCGACACCGTAGAGGGGTACGTGCGTGCGGCAACAGCTGACGGATATCCCGAGGACTGGGATCTTGATCAACTCTGGACTGCACTCAAGCAGCTCTACCCGGTTGAGGCCACGATCACCGAACTTGAGCAGGCATCAGGTGGTGACAGATCCGGGCTAAGCCAGGATTACTTGGCGGCCGAACTCAAAGACGATGCTCAGCACGCCTATGACATCCGTGAGGAAAGCCTCGGCGACGAAGTCGCCCGTGAGCTTGAGCGGCGAGTTATTTTGTCAGTGCTAGACCGCAAATGGCGCGAGCATCTGTATGAGATGGATTATCTCCGCGATGGCATTGGCCTACGCGCGATGGCGCAGCGCGATCCACTCATTGAATACCAGCGCGAAGGCTTTGACCTTTTCAACGCCATGATGGATGGCATCAAAGAGGAAACCGTTGGCTATTTGTTCAATGTCGAAGTTCAGGCTGCTGCCCCGGCACCGGTGGGAGAAGAGCCCGAGTCAGTAATCGGCGAGGTTATCGCTGGAGCGGCCGCGCCCAAGGCGCCGCTGTTGGCTAAGGGGCTGGCACCGAGTCGTCCAGCCCACATGGAGTACTCCGCACCTAGTGAGTCAGGTGGCGTGGTGCATGGCGCCATGGAAGTTGACGAAGATGGGATTGTTGAAATTGATCCCGATGCGAGTAGAGCAGATAGACGCCGCGCTGAGCGGTCCCGCCGCAAGGGCGGGCGCTAACTGCGCCTTGAGCGAGCCCTGGTGCATCAGCCAAGGTTGACGGCCGTTATTAACCAGCGGTCGCCAATGTATTCAAAACGCATCGCGATGGCGCGGGCTCGATCGCTGCTAACCAAAACGGCAGAGGTCTCGGCGATGCCGTCAACAATGTGACAGATTCGAATAGATCGGACTTGTTTAAGGGTGCGCATGGCACCTTGTGTCTTTCCTGCGGTTCGGGAGCTGGGGTGACGGCGAATAGCGGCACCACGTTCTGCGAGGTGGGCTAATTGGCGCCGTTCTACCCAGCGGGTGAGTTGGCCAGCCGGGCGATCACCGATGCCCACCTCACCGACCGCGCGAGCCATGCGGGCTACCCAGGCGATGGGCGGGGCATTGTTTGGTACCGAGTCGTTGGGCCCCGAGTCGTTGGGCCCCGAGTCGTTGGAGCCTGAGGCATATGAGCCGGCCGGCGCGGTTGCGACCAGGCGTAAGTGCCGAGGTGCTGATGGCACCGCATCGATACCTGGTGCCACCTGCCAGTCCAATGGCAGGGGTAGTTGCGCGATTGGGGCGAGGTCTTGAACGGTCACGGTCGTTCTCCTTAGTTGGTGTTAACTGGAGGACGGCCGCGGTCGGGGGGTCGCGGGAGTCTTTAGACCCGGTTGCTTGGGCCAGATTATTTACTTGTCGGTTTACTTGTGTTTGCGTGTATTTGCTGCTGAGGAGAGTTCTACGTCAACTGCCATGGCATGTCAATGGCACCTACCAGCTCGCTGTGGATAACTTTCCCGGGATTATCCGAAGGTGAGCGAGAATCATCATGGTCAAAGTGTGCCCCGGCGCAGCACTGCTCAAACCTGATGATTTGGAGGTTATTTCTTGATGACTATTACCAATCCAGATGATCTACTGGCGCATGCGGCCGCTGGCTATCAATCTCGTTGTGATGCCGAAGTCATCGCCGAGGCGACCGGCTTGGTGGAGGTAGAGCAGGCCCGGGTACGGCTGGTTGACCGGCTGCGGGCGACAACCGGCCGGGTGGGTATCTCGGTGGCTGGGTTGCCGGTGATTTATGGGTCCGTGGTCGATCTTGGTGCTGACTTAATGATCATTGCGGGCGTAGATGAAAAAGTCTGGGCTCTCCGCAGCACTGCGGTGATCGCCATATCGGGGCTGGCGGTGGGCCTACGTGATGAAAGTTCGGGCCCGGTAATCCCCGGGCTGACCTGGCCACGGTATTTGCGACAATTGGCCGGTTCTGGGGTTCGGGTGCATACCGGTGATGGCGAAATACATGTCGGTGAACTTGCGGGGGTGGGGGCTGATTTCTTTGACCTCAACGTGGGTGGTGCTGGCCACATTGGCCACATCTCAACCATTGCACTCACTGCAGTGATAGCGGTGCAGATTCATGGCTGAAGGGATGGGATTTAACAAAATCCTGGGTTACTTCATACATCCGCATGATGAACGCTTCCAGTTCGGCGGCTTCGACCCGCCACTGACCCCGCCCGCCGATTTTAATTGCTGGTAATTCGCCGTTTCGCACCAACGCGTAAGTCTGCGCGGCAGAAATATTCAAGGCATCGGCGACATCGGCGAGGGTGAGGAAGCGTGGGGGCATGGGCCAATGGTGCCAAATTTTCCGCTATCCGTAGGTAGCTAAATCACTCCTGTGGATAACTTTCCGCTGACTTTCTATTTTGAGTGAAACTAGTGCCACATATTTTCAATGCTGGGGGAGCAAATGGCAGTGCTTACAAGTCAACTTACAAGTCAACTTACAAGTCAACTTACAAGTCAAGTACCAGCGAAAAGGTTACGAGTAGTGCGCTGGCGTGATCTTCGCCTTTGGGTGGGCCTGGCCATCATGGTGGTGGCGATGTTTGCCGGGGCATTCCTTTTATCGCGTGGTGAGCAGACAACTACCGTCTGGCGCGCAAGCAGTGACTTATCCATTGGTTCGGTACCGATGGCCACCCCCGTGACCGTGGCACTTGGTGAAGCCCAAGGCCAGTACCTACCGGCCAGTGAGCCGCTGACCGGGCAACTGCGTTGGCCCGTTGCGGCTGGTGATCTGATCCCCCGTGGCGCCCTTGGCTACTCGCCGTTACTTGATGCGCGCCTGGTGACACT
>CAMBQX010000023.1 GCA_945870085.1 Bifidobacterium breve
GCGGAGAAGAAGAACCAGGTCGATTTCTACGATCGCCGTTTTGTTGCGGACGAATTGGATAACCCAAGTTTCGCCGCGATCGCTCAGTCAATGGGTGCTGAGGGGATAGTTGTTGATCAACTAGCAGACGTCGGCCCGGCCCTTAAGCGCGCGGTTGACGCGCAGATGAACGAGGGCAAGACCACCGTGATCGAAATTATGTGCACCAGGGAACTGGGCGACCCATTCCGCAAGGACGCACTCTCCAAGCCAATCCGTTTCCTCGACAAGTACAAGGACTACGTCTAAAAAATCGGGCTTTTCATTATTCAGAGGTAATCGGTGGAAGGGGAGGTGCGGGTGCGTCAAGGAACTGTGGAAGCCAGCATCTTGGGCCTAGAGAGCGCTGCTCTGGGTCGATCCATCGCCCTTGCCGACGGCGCGGATGAGCGGTCGCAACGAGCGGCCGAGTCGCTAGCCGAATTGGGTGCCTTCCCGGTCTTGGCCACATCGCAGCGCCCGCGGAATTTAAGTGCCGGAGTCCAGACAGTAGATCCGGCCACCTGGGCAATTCAGCACCCAGACCTTGCGGCTGTCCTAACCGAAGTAGGGGAGCGAATGCTCACCCGCGGCACGGGCGATCAGTTAGCGGTCAACGCCATGCTGCTAGATCCATTGGCGGTTTCTATTGCCGCGGTGCGAGCCGGGGTCACAGATGGGTGCGTGGCGGGGGCGACCCGTGCTTCTGCGGAGGTTGCCCGATGGGCCCTGCGCATTGTTGGGCTAGCCCCATCCGCGCGACTGCTAAGCAGTAGTTTCCTGATGATTCTTCCGGATAAACGAATATTCGCGTACGGTGATTGTGCTGTTGTTCCGGAGCCGAATGCAGAGCAACTTGCTGAGATCGCAATTGCCACCGCAGACACCTTTTCATCCATGACACATTCGCCGGCCCACGTGGCATTGCTCTCATTTAGCACTAAGGGCAGCGCCGAGCACGAGTCGATCTCGGTGGTGCGCGAAGCGGCCGAGCTAGTGCGGGTGCTGCGCCCTGAGCTCATGGTTGATGGCGAACTGCAGTTCGATGCGGCATTAGTGCCAGAGGTCGGTGAGACAAAAGCGGCCGGGTCCACGGTTGCTGGGCGGGCGAATGTCTTTATCTTCCCCAATCTTGCCGCCGGCAATATCGCCTATAAAATCACCGAGCGCTTAGGGGGAGCGCATGCACTTGGTCCCCTTTTACAGGGTCTTGCGGCGCCGATAAATGATTTATCACGGGGATGTAACACTCAGGATGTTTTTGATATCGCCCTTGTCACTCTTGTCCAGGCCGCAATATATTCGGGTACTATGCCTGTTGAAAGGGCTTAATCAATGGTAATCCCGCTGGATGGTCTGGAGTATCACCCAAGTGGTGGGCCAGAAGATCGCCATGGTGGCCCGGCGGTGGTATCCAAGTCGGCGCCCCTTTGGGTTCGGGTGCGCAAGAACCACTGGACCACCCGACTAATTGCCTTGGCCGCCTTCCTCGTGGTGTGGTGGATATTGACCACTCCGTGGGCGTGGAACGGCGATAAGCCGATCATGTTGCCGCTCTACCTACCATCTATTCCGAGCGTTTGGAACGCCTTCATCAGGGCGAATACCATTCACCCGATTGCCGAGGGTGTTGACCGCGAAGTGGTGGGTGAGTACGGCTACTACCTCTGGCAGCACCTGTTAGCGACATTGCAGCGCATTGGCATCGGACTATTCTTCGCAATCGTCATTGGCCTGCCCCTTGGACTGCTGATGGCCAGCGTAAAGATCATCAGTGTTTCAGTTGAGCCGTACATTAATTTTCTACGGTCACTCCCGCCTTTGGGTTACATCGGACTGCTGATCGTATGGTTCGGTATCGACAACACATCGAAGATTTGGCTCCTATTTCTGGCGGCGTTTCCGCCTATCACCATCGCCACGATTGCTGGTGTCAGTGGGATCAAAGAGGATCAGATTCACGCTGCGCAGTCTTTAGGTGCATCTCGACTGCAGGTGGTCTCAAGTG
The DNA here is from genome assembly GCA_945870085.1 of Bifidobacterium breve. GTDB lineage: Bacteria > Actinomycetota > Actinomycetes > S36-B12 > S36-B12. The sequence goes on from CAMBQX010000023.1 coordinate 2,027, forward strand.
TGACTGTCCCTGCAATTGCACCTGATCTCATAACTGGGATCAGGGTGGCACTTGGATTCGCCTGGACAACCGTGGTGGCCGCCGAACTCAACAATGGGATCCCAGGAATTGGCGGGCTCGCCTACCTGTCAGGTACCGAATTGAAGACCCCATTGACAATTACCTGCATCATCGTGATTGGCATCACGGCCATCGTGCTCGACAGCATTATAAAAGCCATGGAAAGGGTCTTAACTCCGTGGAGAGGAAAGGCATGAAGCCAGTTCCAAAGTGGCCGGTTCAAAATATTTTGTCAAATATTTATCAACTAGAAGGGATGGAAGCATGAAGGTGTATAGAAATGTAGCCATGGTGAGTGCGGGTGCTGCGGCAATGCTCATCTTGGGAGCCTGCGGCGGCTCCAGTTCGGGGGAGGCAGCTGCAGGTGGCGCTAGCGCGGCAACCAGTGCCTGCCCGATTGGTGCTGTAGATGAGTCGATCACCACGACGGCTCGCATCGCGTACCAGAAGATCCCGAACGGGGATCTAATTGTGAAGGACATGGGAATCCTGGAAGCCTGTATGCCAAAGGCCACTATTACTTGGAGTGTGTTCAGCTCTGGTGGAGATGTCCTTCAGGCATATGGTGCTGGCTCTGTTGACCTAGGACTTACCGGTTCTAACCCGGCCGTTAAGGCTTTGTCTACCCCACTTAAGAACACCCTTCCGCTGATCCAGGATGTGTGGATCCACGATGTGATCGGTGCAGGAGAGTCCTTGGTTGTCAAGCCGGAGATTAAGTCAGCGGCTGACCTAAAGGGTAAGCAGATTGCGACTCCTTTTGGATCAACAGCGCACTACTCGCTGCAGAACTGGCTGAACATCAATGGCCTGAGTTCAACTGATGTGACCTTGATCAATCTCGAGCCCGAAGCGATGGTTGCGGCATGGCCAGATCTTGCTGGGGTATGGGTCTGGGATCCAGCACTGAGCGAGCTGCAAAAGGCTGGTGGCGTGATTCTGGCCACGGCGGCCGAGACTGCAGCAGCAGGGTTCCCCACATACGACTTGGGGAATGTTGTTGCTGACTTCGCGACTGCGAATACGCCCTTTATGAATATGTGGGCAAAGGCGCAGAACTACGCGGTGACGATGATTCTGGATGATCCGGCTGCAGCTGCCGAGAGCATCGCAGCAGAATTAGCTATCACACCTGCTGAGGTTCAGAAGATGTTCGGTGGTTTCGTCTATCTTCCGGCGGCCGATCAGGCCTCAGATAAGTGGCTGGGCGGGCAGTTGGCCAAGGACTTTGTCGGCACCGCCGGCTTCCTCCTGGAACAGGGTGGAATCGAAGGCGTAAGTACTCCTGAGGAGTACGCGGCCGGAGTGAATTCCAGTTTCGCCAAGGCAGCAGCAGAGTAATGTCGCGCGACAAGAGCCTGGTAGTTGACGGGGTTCGTCAGTTCTTCGGACCGAAGAACTCTCGAGTCCAGGCTTTGTCGCGCACCGATCTGGTGATTGAGCCGGGGCAGTTTGTGTGTCTTGCCGGACCCTCCGGGTGCGGCAAGACCACCCTGCTCCGGCTCATCGCTGGCTTCATAAATCCGTCGGAAGGACAAATCACCGTAAGTGGATCAGAAATTATCGGGCCGGGCCCAGACAGAGGTGTGGTCTTTCAATCCCCGACCCTGTATCCATGGATGGACGTGGCGAGCAATGTTGAATTGGGACTCAAGTTCCAGGGCGTGTCCAAGGACCAGCGTCGAGCGGACTCCGAACGCTACTTGCAGATGGTTGGCCTAACCGATTTCGCGCATCGACGCACGTATGAACTGTCTGGTGGCATGCAGCAGCGGTGCCAGATCGCGCGGGTGCTGGCAAGTGACCCCGAATTCATCTTGATGGATGAGCCTTTCGGCGCACTAGACGCGCTAACGCGCGAGCGCCTCCAAAATGAACTTCTTGATATCTGGCGCAAAACCGGCAAGACGATTCTTTTTATTACCCATAGTGTTGACGAGGCGGTGTTCCTTGGCTCAAGAGTCCTGGTCATGAGCCCAAGGCCGGGCAAGATCGTCTTCGACGAACCAGCAATCTTCTCCAAGCCTGGTGAATCAATTGCGGCAGAGGAGATTCGATCCTTACCAGCTTTCCTTGAGCTTCGCGAGCGCGTTCGCAGCTCAATTCAACATAGTCATTAGCAGCACCTAGTTAATGGGAGTCGAGCCAATGTACGAACCTAATCCAGAAGAAGGTAAGCGCGTTCTAGAAATGGATCGCGAGCACGTCTTTCACTCTTGGAGCGCTCAGGGCGCCTTAGCGCCAATGTGTGTGGCCGGTGCCGAAGGCAGCTACTTCTGGGATTATGACGGCAACCGATTTTTGGATTTCTCCTCGCAGTTGGTCTTCACCAATGTCGGCCACCAGCACCCGAAAGTTGTTAAGGCAATTCAAGACCAGGCCGCGAAACTTTCTACCATTGCACCTCAGCATGCGAATGCTGCCCGCAATGGTGCAGCGCAGCGAATAACAGATTTAGCCGCGCCAAATCTGAATAAAGTGTTTTTCACCAACGGTGGCGCCGACGCAGTCGAAAATGCCATTCGGATGGCACGAATTCACACCCATAAGCACAAGGTTCTTTCTTTCTATCGGTCTTACCATGGCAATACCGGGGCGGCAATTGCGGCTACCGGGGATCCGCGCCGTTGGCCGAATGAGTACTCCACGCAGCATGTGCACTTTTTTGGCCCTTATCTTTATCGCACTCCGTTTTGGTCAACAAGTCCAGAGCAGGAAAGCGAGCGCGCACTCGAGCACCTTGAGCAGGTCATACAGTTCGAAGGGCCAGATACCATCGGCTGTATTTTAATTGAGTCGGTCGTCGGGACCTCGGGCATCTTGGTTCCACCTCCGGGGTATCTGAAAGGTGTAAGGGCTTTATGCGATAAGTACGGGATTGTTTTCATCGCCGATGAAGTCATGTCGGGCTTTGGTCGAACCGGCAAGTGGTTTGCCTTCCAGCACTTCGATGTGGTGCCAGATCTAGTCACTTTTGCGAAGGGCTCGAACTCTGGTTATGTGCCAGTAGGTGGGGTGATAATCGCCGATCACGTCGCTGCCACCTTCGATGAGCGAGTGTTCCCAGGTGGGTTGACCTACTCTGGGCACCCCTTGGCATGTGCGTCAATTATCGGCACCCTAGATGCCATGAAGGAGGAGGGCATTGTTGAAAATGCCGCGATGATTGGCGAGAAAGTACTCGGCCCTGGTCTTGCTGAACTACAAGAACGCCACCCGGTAATTGGCGAAGTGCGCGGACTTGGGGTGTTCTGGGGCCTAGACCTAGTAACTGATCGTGCAACGCGTGCACCACTTGCCCCATACGGAGGCAAGAGCTACGGCCCGGCTTCGCCTGCAATGGGTGAACTAGTAGCAGAATGTAAGAAGCGGGGTCTTATGCCATTTATTAATTACAACCGTATGCACGTCGCTCCACCCTGCACGGTAACTGAAATCGAGGCCAAGGAAGGTTTGGCGATCCTTGATGAGGTCTACACCGTAATTGACAGGCACTATGTTGGCCAAAGCTAAGGGAGAAGTGAATTAATGCGGTATGGCTTCGCGATTGATCAGCGTTCATGCATTGGATGTCACGCTTGTACGGTTGCCTGCAAGACCGAACACAATGTGCCGCTAGGGCAGTTTCGCACCTGGGTGAAATACGTCGATAAGGGTGAGTACCCCTCGACAACCCGCGAGATGGGTGTCATGCGGTGTAATCACTGCACCGATGCTCCGTGCGTGACAATCTGCCCAACGCAGTCACTGTTCAAGCGTGATGATGGCATTGTCGATTTCGATAGCGATTTGTGTATCGGTTGCAAGAGCTGCCAACAGGCTTGCCCGTACGACGCGATTTATATTGACGAAGAGACTCATACAGCCGCCAAATGCAATTTCTGTGCCCATCGAATCGATCAAGGCTTGGAGCCAGCCTGCGTCGTAGTTTGCCCAACCGAGTCGATCTGGGTTGGCGACATTGAAGACCCGGCAAGTGGCATAAGTAAGTTCTTGAGTTTGACGCCGGTTAATGTGCGCTCACCAGAGCAAGGTACCCGGCCAAACGTTTTTTACGTGGGTGCAGATAGCACGGTCCTCGACCCGTTGGCGGCGCCCGTTGACGGCACCTACCTGTGGGCCGATGCTGATCCGCTGCGATTAGAGACTGCGGGTGATTTGCCCGGTGACCCAGTTAGCAAGGCGCGCACCACCTTAAATACTGCACATCCGCGGCCTTGGGGTTGGAAAGTCTGGACTTATCTTTGGACCAAGTCGATTGCGGCTGGCGCAGTAGCACTAGCAGCCCTTCTCATTTTGACTTCATCCGATCGTTCTGCGCTCTTGACAACAATCGGCCCATTAATTGGAGCGATCTTCATTGGGTTGACCGCGGTGCTTTTGATTTGGGATCTGAAGCAGCCAAAGCGCTTCTACTACATCTTGACCAAACCCAACCCGAAATCTTGGCTGGTTTGGGGCTCAGTGTTCTTGGGCATATTCGCGGGAATAGCTGGGTTGACCTTCCTGAGCGGTGCATTCGGCTTGGAAGTAATCGTGTACTGGCTCGCTTGGCCAGCGATACCTGCCGCAGTAATGGTTGCTGGCTACACAGCATTCTTGTTCGGTCAAGCAGAGGGCCGCGATCTTTGGCAGTCGCCGGCGCTCTTTTGGCATCTACTCGCGCAAGCGGTTATGACTGGTGCGGGAGCATTGCTCATCGTGGTTCCTTTCGTATCCCCTGAGACTTCAGTGAGCCGCTGGCTGTGCTGGGCCTTGGTTATTGGGGTGGTGGCGCACCTACTTATTGTGGCGGTTGAATTCGGTGGTCGTCATCAGACCCAGAATGCGACCGTGGCGGCCCACAGCATTACCCACGGCCGCTATGCCAGGACTTTTTGGTTTGGTTCAATCGGGCTGGCGATCGTAGGTGCGGTATTCGTGATTCCGGTGCTACTCGGAGGATCACTTTTGTTTGGGCTGATCGCCGGCCTACTCGTGCAGGTGGCATTACTGGCACATGAAACCGTTTTTGTCAAGGCCGCTCAGGATGTGCCGCTGTCATGATGGTGAGTTCGAACGCGAAAAAGGGAGTACGAAGCTAATGGGTTCACGAAAGCATCAAAGTTCGGTCCCCTCAGGTCCGGCTGCGCACTCGGTCGACGCAGACCAGCCCGAGCACTTTGGGCTGCGGGTCAACGGGAACCTGTCCAACTACCCCCCGGCTGATCAATGGGATGACTACGTCATGTACGACGCCAAAGCCCACCCACGTAAGGTGGGACGAAACTACATGCTGGTGCCCACCACTTGCTTTAACTGTGAATCAGCCTGTGGGCTTTTGGCCTATGTCGACAAAGAGACCAACGAGGTCACCAAAATCGAAGGTAACCCGGCCCACCCGGGGTCTCGGGGTCGCAACTGTGCCAAGGGCCCGGCCACTCTGAATCAGATAAGCGACCCCGAACGCATTCTTTATCCACTCAAGCGTGTTGGCGCTCGTGGCAGCAATCAATTCGAGCGGGTGTCATGGGATGAGGCCCTTGATGACGTAGCCGGCCGTATCCGCAAGGCCATAATCGAAGAGCGCCGTGATGAGGTTATTTATCATGTGGGCCGCCCCGGTGAAGATGGCTTTGCCGAGCGAGTGCTTTTGGCCTGGGGGGTTGATGGCCATAACAGTCACACCAATGTCTGCTCGGCCGGCGCCCGGCTCGGCTACAGCCTGTGGGGAGGTTACGACCGGCCATCGCCGGACTATGCAAATGCCAAGGTGATCCTGCTCATCTCAAGTCACCTCGAAGCCGGCCACTATTTCAACCCGCATGCCCAGCGCATAATGGAAGCCAAAATGCGCGGGGACGCAACTTTGGTTGTTGTTGATCCACGACTCTCCAATACTGCGGCGCACGCCGACATGTGGATGTCGCCGTGGCCGGGCAGTGAAGCCGCAATGCTGCTGGCCATCGCGGCCCATTTGTTGCGTAATGACAATGTCGCCTGGGATTACCTGAATCGCTGGGTTAATTGGCGCGACTACCTGCGCAATATGCACCCGGATGCAGATCCTGATGATTTTGAGGATTTCAAAACTCGCCTCACCGCGGATTACCAGAAGTACACCTTCGAGTATGCCGCGCAGGAGTGCAAAATTCCGGCCGCGCAGATCGAGAAGCTCGCTGAAATCGTCTCGAAGGCTGATGGGCGATTAGCCGCACACGTTTGGCGCGCTGCTACCGCAGGCAATCTTGGCGGTTGGATGGTTTCGCGTGCGCTTTTCTTTTTGACTGTTCTTACCGGAAGCGTTGGTACCAAGGGTGGAACCAGCCCCAATGGCTGGAACAAGATCATCCCGCACGGGCCTGATATGCCCGGTGGCCACGACCTTTGGAACAAGATGCTCTGGCCGGCGGAATTCCCGCTATCAACCAATGAGATGTCGATCCTCTTACCGCACTTCTTGCAAGATGGTCGCGGGAAACTTGATGTCTACTTCTCTAGGGTCTATAACCCCATCTGGACAAACCCCGATGGATTTTCATGGATCGAAGCTCTGACCGATGAAAGTAAAGTCGGCTGCCACGTGGCGCTAACGCCGACCTGGTCTGAGACGGCTTCGTTCGCCGACTACGTGCTGCCTATGGGCCATAGCACTGAGCGCCATGACACGCAGTCATACGAGCAATACGGTGGCAAGTGGCTGGGCTTCAGGCAGCCGGTGCGACGGGTTGCCATGGAGAAAATGGGCCAGACGTTCACCGATACCCGTGACGTGAACCCCGGTGAAGTCTGGGAAGAGAACGAATTCTGGTTTGAGTTGTCATGGCGAATTGACCCAGATGGGTCACTTGGCATCCGTAAATTCTTTGAGGCGCCGGGTCGTCCCGGTGAAAAAATTACGGTTGATGAGTATTACTCGTGGATCTTTGAAAACACCGTGCCCGGACTGCCGGCTAAAGCCGCCTCCATGGGCCTAACGCCACTTGAGTTCATGCGCAAGTACGGTGCCTACGAGGTTGCGAGTGATCTGTACCGCCAAGATGAGCGGAGCCTTAGTGCTGTTGAACGTGATGGGGCGGTAGCCGACGATATGGGGGTGCTGCGCAAGCCAACAACCATGGACTCAACGCCACCCTTGGTCGGCGAAGCAGGGTCGGTCGGTGTGGTTCTGGACGACGGTAGCGAGGTAGCGGGATGGTTGACCCCCTCGCGCCGCCTCGAATTGTTCTCCTCGACGATGGTCGACTTCGGTTGGCCAGAGTATGCAACCCCTGGATATATCGAGTCGCATGTTTCAGCTGCTCAAATTGACCCAGCACAAGGTGAGATGGTATTGATACCGACTTTCCGACTGCCAACCTTGATGCATACCCGATCTGGAAATGCTAAGTATCTGAATGAGATTTCCAATAAGCACCCGATGTGGATGAATAGCATCGATGCCGAACGAATCGGCTTGAAGACCGATGACATGGTGCGTGTCACCACTGAGATTGGGCATTTTGTTGCCCGCATCTGGTCGACTGAAGCTATCCGCCCTGGGGTGGTGGCACTGTCGCACCACATGGGTCGCTGGCGCACGGCTGAGAATGCCGGTAGCCGTTGGGTGATGGGCTTAGTCGATATCGGCCGAATGGATGATGGCCGTTGGCGGTTGCGCTATAAGGAGCACGTCAAGCCATTTGAGAGTGAGGATCCGGATTCAATGCGGATCAATTGGGAGGATCCAGGCGTTCATCAGAACTTGGCATTCCCGGTGCACCCTGACCCTTGGTCAGGAATGCAGTGCTGGCACCAGAAAGTCGTCATTGAGAAAGCGCATGCTGACGATCAATATGGCGATGTTGTTGTCGATACCAAGCGCTCGCGGGAGGTGTACCAAGAGTGGCTAACGAAGACTCGGCCAGGGCCAAGTGCCTCGGGGATGCGGCGCCCAGAATTCATGATGCGGCCGGTCAAGCCAGTGCGTCGCGCTTTTTACGCAAACCCGGATAGTTAGAGGTGTTGAACACAGCCGCGGGGCGTCGAACAACAGACAAGGCGATTGATTCATGCTTGCAGTAGCCGGGGCATTAGCAATTTTAATTGGTTTGGCGGTTGGCATTTTGGGCGGTGGTGGTTCGATCTTAACCACCCCGCTTCTTGTTTATGTGATGGGCTTCGATACAAAAGACGCCATTGCTGCAAGCTTGTTCGTGGTGGGGGTCACCTCAGCATTTGGCTTGATCAGTCATGCGCGAGGCCATCGCGTGCGCTGGCGCACCGGGCTGATATTTGGGTCCGCCGGGATGGTGGGCGCGTTCATCGGTGGGCAAGTTGGCTCACATCTGCCAGGTGCGGTGTTGATGGCGGCTTTTGCGGTCATGATGGGCGTAACGGCGATTGCGATGATCCGGGTCCGCCCAAAGATTAAGGCCAAATCCCACAAAGGCCTACCTATTTTTCGGATTCTGCTTGATGGGGCGGTGGTTGGGTTCGTCACCGGCCTGGTGGGTGCCGGTGGGGGGTTCTTAGTGGTGCCAGCCTTAGCGATTCTCGGCGGAATGCCGATGCCAATTGCTGTTGGCACCTCCCTCCTTGTTGTCATGATGAAGTCAACCGCCGGTTTCTTGGGCTATGCGGTGACGTTCGGTAATGGCAGCTTCGTGAGTTGGAATCCCGCAATACAAATTGATTGGCTGGTCACCATTGTGATCACCATCGGTGCGGTTGCCGGCGCCTTGGTCGGCAGTAGTTTTGTTGGCCGAGTGCATCCAGACCGACTTCGCAAAGCATTCGGCTGGTTTGTGCTGGTTATGGCGTTCTTTATATTGAGTCAGGAGTTGGGCGCAACCATCATCGATTTTGCGGGAGACTCACCGGTTCAGGCCATTGAGGTCTTAGCTGGTGTCTTGCTGATGCTCGCGCTTATTATCTTCTTGGTCCGGTGGCCGGCTAAAGAGCCCTTGGCTGACTTTGACGACCCTGCGGGAGCCGAAGAGTTTGACGTCAAAACCGATCGAGGCTAAGTGCCCTTGAATTTCTCAGGTATCAGCTAGGAAGGTATCGAGCAGTAAGGCAGTTCGCGAACTGTTGGCCTGGGCGTCAGCGGCAAGTGCGGCGGTGAGCGGCTGCCAATCGTGTTCTGGGGCGCCGAGGGCAATCGCCATGCGTTCCAAAATCTCCGCTGTTACCTCTATATGGGGTTGCAGCCCCCATGCTGAGCCCTTCCGGAAGATCAGGTCACCGTGTTGGTAGGTGCCAATGATTTGGCATCCGGGCGGCGCGGTTATTACGTCGTCATGCCAGATCACCCATGGTCCTGCAAATACTTTGGCTTGGGATGCCGTGGTATCAATTGCGTTGTAACCGCGAAAGGTCTCGGGCATTCTTTGAACCGTGCCTCCCAGCGCGCAAGCTAAAATTTGGGCCCCAAAGCAGATACCAAGATAAGGCCGGCCTTGGCCCACCCAATCGGCAACCATTGCGATCTCGGCCGCCGCGGGTGGCTGGAGATGGCCCGCGGCCACCGACGTTGGTGAACCCATGACGATCAAAAGATCACCTTGGGGGAGCGGGCCACCTAATTCGCGGTGGCTTCTGGCGACCTTGAAGTCATTCCTGGCGAGCCAGGGCTCTAGATGCCCAAATTCATTGGCAATATCGGCGTGTGAGAGCACGATCGCGGTTGCCACCTTTGGGAATCTATCGGTAGCCGGGAATCGAGATGCTCAACCCCACGGGGACGGGGGTTTCTACTCAATTCGGGACGAACCAGCTTGCCGGATATTGCAGGCAGCACCATAATTTTATAAGGCAGAAATGTCTGCGCCAGTTGGTATTTATGGCGAAACAGGATCGTTTGGGAGGGAAGGCGACTGATGTCTGGCCAAACCCCAGCACCTGCGCAGGATTTCGACGACGAAAAGCTGAGAAAGTCCATAGGCGCGTCACAGGGGCCAGAGCAAGACCAAGGGTCAGCTCCCGTGAACTCACCAAGGCTGTCAAAGACGCGGCCGCAGACCCACTCCAATGTCGACCCCAAGACCATGGATCGGATGAAGGCCGCCTACGAGCATGATGTGGCCTCCGGAAATCTGGCACCGGGCGCCCGGTTCCTCAAAGGGGCGCTAGAGACTCGATCGGGCTCAGGGTCGGCCATGGCTGTCAACGACGCAGCTAACTCCGTACATGATGTTGCGAGTTCGACCGGTGGGAAGGTGGTCGGAAAAGCCGCCAAGAGTCTTATCGGCGGAGATCCGGCCAAACTCATTGCGTCCGGTACGACCGTGGTGCAAGCCGGCGCCCAGGCCCTTGATCAAAACGATCCAGGACGCAATGCCGAATATGCCAGAAGCAAGCGCGTATACGAGAAGTCAAGTGCCAATCGCCAAAGTGCCATCGAGGCCCTTCACGCGGAGAAAATTAAGAAAGGCGATCAACTCACTGACGAGCAACAGGCCCACCGATCCGAGACCGTCAGGAGCGCATGGCAAGCCACTGCTCGCAACTTAGGCAAGGGCCTTAAAACCGCAGCCCTTGCTAAAGCAACCGGTAACAGCGGTGAACTGCTCAGTGAAAACAAGATGAAGCACACGGAAGGTGGGCAGACTGATCTGGCCGAGGGCGAAGTGGCCAAAAAGGCGGACGTACTCGAGGGTTCAATCCTTGGCAACACTAAGCGCAAGTTGTTAAAAGGAAATGCGCAGAAACTCTCCGTGGACCGCAAGGAGACTCTCGAAGGTCTTGAGGATCACCGGGGGAGTCTCGAGGGTCAGGCCGAAGCCGAGAAAGCACTCAGGAAAATCGGGGTCGCGGATACAGCAGATCTCCATGACGACCCCAAGGATGCCTACTCCTTCATGGATGAAGATGCTGCCAAAAAGGGGCACAATGCGGGCATAAAAGCACTTAATAAAACCAAGAAGGAAGAGCTCAAGGATCGCAAGAAAAGCACCACATTTAGTTCACATCAAGCTTTGCATGCGGGCGAACAAACTCAGTACGACGCCTCGAAAGCGGAGTACGACTCTGCAACGAGTGAAGCGGTGGCATTACGTGAGGCACATCTGAAGAAGCACACTGACACCTACCAGGAGCTGCATAAAGAAACTCCAAAGGGCCTCAGTAAAAGATTAAGCTATGTCACCGGTGCAAAACCATTGTCTGAAGAGGAGACCCATAGGAAGAAGCACGCCAAGGCTGAGATGATGCGACTTGGGACGCCACACACGCTTGAGAATCTTCAGGGTTACATGTCAGAAGAGCAACTGGCGCGAGCAAAACCTCATGACCGAACTATGAAGAACTTGGAGAGCGTTCGAGATACTGGTCTCAGTCTGGACCAACATGACACGATGGCAGCGCACGAAGCAGGACTTGCCGATATAGAAGATCGAAAGAAGACGGGCCTGTCCAAGAGCGACCAAGCGGAGCTTGCGCAAACCAAACGGCGAATCGCACTTGTCCACGAATCTCAAAGTGAGCACAACGAGACCATTAAGGAAAACCTGGGGAAGACAGCGGACGCCCATGGGCGCATCGGTGGCGTGGATCGCGGCGACAGTGTTGACCCGAGCACGTACCAAAGAACGGTCGCGGGGACACTCGCTCAAGGTGCTGTAGCAACCGCTGAGGGACTTCGCACAGGAGCATCGATTCTTGGCGGCTCAGACAAGGCCGGCCGGGCTGCATTGGATGATCGAAAGTTCGGTCAGGCGGCACTCACAGGAACCATGGGCGTCATTCACGAGGTTGGCGGCATAGTGGCGCAATCAACGGGCGTGCCCATTGACACCAAGACAGCTGTTAAGCCCGTTCAGGGATTGATGCATGGAAGCGCCGATATCCTCGGAAGCATTGCCGGAGCAAGGGCTGACAAGGAAGACAAGAACACAGTGCAACGTGAGTTGTCCGAGGGAGAGCGACGGACGAACGCGGCTAAGTCGCCGGTCGACTGGAAGGGAAGCACCGACCACGGACAGGCACCCACAGATTACGCGAGCATGTTTCACGCCGGAGTGTCTGAGGTCGATGAAAATCTGACCGAAGTAAGTCCGGATTACGCTGCAGGTAAGGAAAAGGTCAATGATTTAGTTTCTTCGACAACGGAAGCTGCAAAGCAGTCACTCGCGGAGCAGGGAAATGCGCCCGCTGAGACTGAAGGTGAGACCGCTACATCTACCGTCCCGGTTCATGAGGATGAGAAAGAGTCCGCGGAACCTGATGCCACGGTTCACGAGGATGAAAGTGCGACCGCTGAGCCTGAAAATGTGACCGGTCAGGATGAAATCCCCGCGCAGGAGGCTGAAGCGCCCGCTGAGAAGGAAGAGGAAGAAGAATGGTGGGCAGACAAAAAGGAGAAGCCCGAAGCCGACGGACCTACCGTGCCGACACCCGTTGTCGGACCCGACCCTGTTCACAAGCCAAAGCTTGATCTTGCACAGGTCCGTGCCGCCGGTCGAAAGTCAACGGCTGAACAAGCAGGTAAGCACCATGATCCGACCTCTCAAGTTTCTGATCAGACTAAACAGGAATACACGTCCCCAGAGCTAAATCAGTATTCGTGGAAGACCATGAAGACCAGTGGGCAGCGTATTCGCCGAGGAGCTCAGAACGCCTGGAAGCGCACCAAGAACTTTGGAAAGCGGATGAGCGGTCGCATCAGTAGATTCTTTGGTCGCTAAGTAAAAAACGCGGCACTCACTCTCGGGCCACTGTCTTACCGTGCCTCGCGGGTTGGTTGGTTCAGGCCGTCGTGGCGTCGGCGGTCTTTAGGTAGGTGACGGTCGCTGCAATCTCTGGTGAGAGGAATCGATCCGGGCCGGGCCCGGGGACACTTTCACGTAGCTCGGCGATAACTCGGGCCGTTCGAGGAGCCGGCTCAAGTGGTGCCCGCAACTCAATCGCACGAGCTGCGGTCATGAGCTCTATTGCGATGATGGCGGTTAGATTGTCGACGGCGGTGCGCAACTTGCGGGCGGCATGCCACCCCATCGAAACGTGATCTTCTTGCATTGCCGAGCTCGGGATGGAGTCAACACCAGGATCGTGGGCCAAGAACGGTGGCAGGCCGTGGGAGCGGTTCTTATCAAGCATGCGGTCGGTGCGCCGTTCGGAGATAGATCCAAGATCGGCGGCCGCGATTGCCAGGAAATCTAAGACATACCCAATCGGAGCACCGTGGAAGTTTCCGTTACTGGATACGGTTCCGTCGTCTAGTACCACGGGGTTGTCTATTTGAGCCTGCAGTTCACGTTCGGCAACCATGCGCGCGTGCGAGACGGTATCTCGAACGGCTCCGGTCACTTGGGGGGCGCATCGGAGCGAGTAGGCATCCTGCACGCGGTCATCATTTTCCAGATGGGAGGCGACTATGCCCGAGCCTTGTAGCGCGGCGTACATGCGCGCAGCACTTAAGGCCTGTCCGGGGTGCGGGCGCAACGGGAAATGCAG
>CAMBQX010000024.1 GCA_945870085.1 Bifidobacterium breve
AAGGATATTGTCACCGTCATCCGTGAACTCCTTCGTGGCATGTTGGCCGTGGGTGGTGAGCTTGTTACTTTAGTTTCGGGTCTTGAAGCCGGCCGTGAAATCACCGACGGTATCCCCGAATGGGTCCAGCATGAATTTCCGCTTGTCGAAATAAGTAGCTATGACGGTGGGCAACCGCTGTGGCCGCTGATTATCGGAGTCGAATGACATCCGATGACCTCGAACGTCCACTCGAGGGGGTGGTGGGCGGCAAGACCGCCAAGGTACTCGCCAAATCCTTCGGCATGGCAACGGTCAATGACCTGCTGCGTCACTATCCGCGCCGCTATGCCCAACGTGGTGAGCTAACAGATTTATCTACTTTGACCGACGGAGAATCTGTGACAGTAGTTGCCGAAATCGAGTCGGTGACTGCGCGCCCGATGAAACAGCGCCGCGGCTCAATTGTTGAAGCGGTGGTTACCGATGGTAAAGGCCGCCTTTCGGTGACTTTCTTTAATCAGGCTTGGCGCGAACGCGAGATGCGGGCAGGGCGTAGCGGTTTATTCTCGGGTCAGGTTTCCTCTTTCCGCAATAAGCGGCAACTTTCCCATCCCCAATTTCAGCTCTTTCCCGAGGGAGTGGACGATGATCCTGAGGCGATCGCAGCATTCGCGGGGGCGCTCATTCCGGTTTATCCGGCCACCGGCTCCTTGACCTCCTGGCAGATTGCTGGTGCGGTTCGGATGGTGCTTGATACGTTGGGAGAGGTTGCCGACCCGATACCTGAACAGGTGCGAGTGACCGAAGGATTAGCGGACCTAACGCGGGCACTTCGCCTGATCCACCGACCCGCGGATTTTGCCGAAGTTGGAGTGGCGCGGGCACGACTTAAATTTGAGGAAGCATTCGTGCTGCAAGTGGTTCTTGCCCAGCGACGGAAGCAAATGGCGCACTTCACCGCGACCTCGCGTTCGGTGGTCGACGGCCCGATGCTCACCGCATTCGATAAGCGGCTTCCGTTTGTGCTCACCGCTGGACAAAACTCGGTGGGTGCAGAGATTGAAAAGGATTTGGCCGGCACCCACCCGATGCACCGTCTACTGCAAGGAGATGTAGGTAGCGGTAAAACTATTGTGGCTTTGCGAGCCATGTTGTCAGTCGTTGATGCTGGTGGGCAGGCGGCACTCTTAGCGCCAACTGAAGTTCTTGCAGCTCAGCACTATCGATCTATTCGAAACTTGCTCGGTCCGTTGGCAGAACGTGGACGCCTAGGTGGCGCCAATGATGGCACCCGGGTGGCATTGCTTACCGGATCACAGCGCACCGCGCAGCGTCGGGTTGAGCTCCTCGATGTAATCACCGGTGACGCTGGGATAGTTGTCGGTACCCACGCCCTTATCCAAGACACCGTTGAGTTTCGAGATCTTGCCCTGGTTGTGGTCGATGAGCAACATCGTTTTGGAGTGGAGCAACGCGCAGCACTTGCAGCCAAGGCCCGTGATGGCACCCGGCCTCATGTGCTGGTCATGACCGCGACACCAATTCCGCGAACTGTCGCGATGACCGTTTTTGGTGACTTAGATATTTCTACGCTGTCTGAACTCCCTGCCGGGCGAACCCCGATCGCCACCCATGTCATCTCCACTCGCGAACAGCCCGGACACCTGATACGAGCGTGGGAGCGGGTCAAGGAGGAGTCGGCCCAAAATCACCGGGTATTCGTGGTGTGTCCGCGTATCGGCGGCGAGGGTATCGATGAAAAGAGTATTGGAGGCGAGAGCAAAGAAGATGAGGTAGGCGATGATCCAAGCGAGACGTCGATTGCTTCGGTTTTAGATGTAGCGCAGACCCTCGCCCTCGATTTGCCAGATCTTCGAGTCGAGATGCTGCATGGTCGAATGAGCGGTGATGCGAAAGAGGATGTGATGACTAGGTTCGCTGATACGTCACGTTCTGATGGTATCGATGTGTTGGTGGCAACCACGGTCATCGAAGTTGGGGTTGATGTTCCAGATGCGACCACGATGATTATTTTGGATGCGCATCGCTTCGGTATTTCTCAGCTCCATCAGTTGCGTGGCCGGGTTGGGCGCGGTGTCCTGCCGGGTTTGTGTTTATTAGTTACTGACGCGGACGCGGGCAGTCCATCTCGCGAAAGGCTGCTCGCCGTTGCTTCAACGACCGACGGATTTGAACTATCGCAATTGGATTTAGAGATGCGCCGTGAGGGTGATGTTCTTGGCTCGGTTCAGTCGGGTCGGCGCAGTTCACTTCGACTCCTCGAAGTAGTGCGCGATGAAGACATTATCGATCGCGCCCGGACTGCCGCTCACGCATTAGTCGAAAGTGATGCAGAGCTAACATCGCACCTGGCCTTGAAACTTGCAATTGGTTCACTGATTGCCGATGAACAAGCCGAATTCCTGGAGAAAGCATGACCCGCATCATCGCGGGCGAAGCCAAGGGGCGCCGGCTTACTGTGCCAAAGCGCGGCACGCGCCCCACCTCTGATCGGGTCCGAGAGTCGTTGTTCTCTGCGGTGTCCGCGCACTTACTTAAAGTAGGCATCAACTGGACTGAACTTTCGGCACTTGATCTTTATGCGGGTACGGGAGCGCTCGGGCTCGAGGCATTGAGCCGCGGTGCGCACCGAGTGGTGCTCATAGAAAGGGCACGCGCAGCCGGTGAAGTCATCGAGGCAAATATCAACGCGGTGGCACTGCCAGGGGCCCAATTGCTGATAGGTGATGTCAGCGTCGTTCTTGAACGCCTTGGGGCACCGCCCTTCGGGCTGGTTTTTGTTGATCCGCCCTATGAAGTTGGCTCACCTGAGATCACCACGGTACTTATGTTGCTGGAGAACAAGGGGTTACTGGCCGCTGGAGCCTTGGTGGTGGTGGAACGGCCAGCCGGTGAAGGTCTGGCGCCATTGCCGGCCTCCTGGCAGATTTTGCAACAGCGGCGACACGGTGACACCACCCTTTGGTACGGTCAAGCACCTGAAAATGCGCTCATCAGTTAGTGAGGAGTCGGCAATGCGCCGAGCGGTCTGCCCTGGGTCTTTTGATCCGTGCACAAATGGGCACCTAGATGTCTTTGAACGAGCGGCCGAAATGGCTGACGAGGTCATCGTCGCGGTGCTGATCAACAAGACTAAGTCGAGTTTGTTTACCGTTGCAGAGCGCATCGAAATGCTCAAGCAAGTGGTGGCGCCGCTTCCAAATGTGAAAATAGATTCATTCCACGGGCTACTTGTCGACTACTGCCGAGACCATGATGCTCCGGTGATTGTCAAAGGCCTTCGTGCCGTCAGTGACTTCGACTATGAATTGCAGATGGCTCAGATGAATTACCGGCTTAGCCGGGTTGAAACCGTGTTCATCTCGACGAACCCCCTTTATAGCTATTTATCGTCCAGTTTGGTTAAAGAACTTGCCACATACGGCGGAGATGTGACGGGTCTAGTGCCTGACCTCGTGTTGGAGCAGCTCCGAGCGAAGATTTCGGGCACAATAGGCTGAGAAATCAGGCTATGACGAGGAGATGCTTTGGACGTCCAAGAACGGCTAGACGAACTCGCCGTCCTGATTGAAGACGCGAAGGCCATACCGCTTTCGGCATCTTGCTTGGTGAACCGGGCTCAGGTACTTGATCTCATCGATGAGATTCGGCAGTTACTACCCGAGTCGGTGGCGCGCGCTGATGAACTCCTCGCCGATCGCGAGGCCGTTGTTCAAGATGGTCGCCGGGAGGCCGACCGGTTACTGGAGCGAGCTCGAGGTGAAGCCGACCGCATGGTCACCGAACATGAGGTTTATTTGGCGGCGGTGGGGGAGTCCCAAGCGATGCGCGCGGAGGCGGCTGAAGAAACGGCCCGGATGCGGATGGAGACCGATGACTACATCGATGCCAAGTTGGCCACTTTCGAAATCGCCCTCAACAAGACTTTGCAGACCGTCGATCGCGGGCGCGAGCGGCTTCGGTCCCAGGTTTATGAGGATTTAGCCCCCGAGCCCTCGCACGCAGCGCTGGATGAGATTTACGACGACCAACGCTGATTCAGTGGCCCCAAAACGTGGGCGATATGTCCGATTTTATGTCTGCAGCACCAAAGCGGTATCCTCCTGCGGGTAACCTTCAGCGAAAAGCTGTGGTTTCGCCATGACCAACCGCGCTAATCCGACAGGGGTGCAGTGACCGGCCTCGACCCTAGAAGTCCGCTTGTACTTGACACCCGGGCTTTGAACCTGCCACGCAGGCCCGGGTCGATGGTCACGGTAACCCGGACGGTTCCTAGCCCGGCCGACATGGGGATAGCACTAGCTCGAGTCCTTCCGGGCTCACCGGTCGAACTTGAGTTACGGCTGGAGTCGGTCATGGAAGGAGTTTTGGTCTCCGGATCAGCGGATGTGCATGTTGACGCCGAGTGCGCCCGGTGTTTAGATCCAACCAGCTGGGACGAAGTGATTGAGTTCAATGAGTTATTCGTTTATCCCGCCACAGATTCTCGTGGCGCGGTGGTCGAAGAACTTGGTGATGAAGACGAAGACCCGCTGCCGAAGCTTCAGGATGACATGATCGATCTGGAAGCCACGCTGCGAGATGCGGTGGTGCTGGGATTTCCGCTAGCACCGGTGTGTCATAGCGATTGTGCAGGCCTATGTTCAGTCTGCGGGATCAAGCTCGACGACAATGCAGGGCACCTGCACGAACAACTTGACCCAAGGTGGGCTGCACTTTCTGCCTTGGCAGATCCAGAATTAACCGAGGACCAGACTTAACCTAAGACCAAAGTTGACCAAGAAAGAGGACACCGTGCCAGTACCGAAGCGCAAAACCTCGCGCTCTAACACCCGACATCGCCGTTCGCAGTGGAAAGCCACCCTGCCTGCCTTGGTGACCTGCGTCCGCTGCAAGGAAAAGCGCCTGGCTCACACCGCGTGCCCGACCTGCGGCACTTACGCCAAGCGACGCGTGCTGGACGTCTGATCATGGCCCGCGTCGCCCTAGATCTCTTGGGCGGCGACGGTGCCCCCGAGGTCGTGGCCGATGCCGTGGCGGCGTTGGATCTTGACGCACTCGACATCGACCTCGTCCTCGTGGGCCCGCCCACTCTCGCGATCGAACTTCTTGCTGCGCGTGATCTCGATATCGCCGAGCAGCCGCGGCTGACCATTTTGAGCGCTGCCTCCGGGGTGCCGATGGATGGTGACCCATTGGCCTATGTCCGGGCGCATCCTGAATCAAGTGTCATGGTGGCCGCTGGCGCGGTTAGCGCTGGCCAAGTTGATGCGTGGGTTTCGGTGGGCCATAGCGGTGCTTCAGTTGCTGCGGCAGTTTTGTCATGTGGTCGAGTTGATGGGATGTCACGCCCGGCCCTGGCGGTAGTACTACCGTCAACTCTGAGCCCGGTTGTCCTCGTAGACGTGGGTGCATCCCCTGAGGCCACCGCGAATGTGTTGACCCAATTTGCGATGGCAGGTTGGTGTTATGCAACCGCATTAGGGATAACTGACCCTGCGGTGGGGCTACTAAATATTGGCAGCGAGACTGGCAAAGGCGATTCGCTGCGCGTGGCGGCACATATCTTGATGCAGGATCGACTTCCGGCACTCGGGGTTAGGTATGCCGGTTCGGTTGAAGGCCATGACGTGGCGTCTGGGGCGCGCGCGCAAGTCGTTGTCACCGACGGATTCACCGGTAATGTCTTGCTGAAGGGCATTGAAGGTGCGGTCGGGTGGGCGGCCCAGCAAATGGCACTTGCTTATGGCGACCCGAGGCCAGCTCGCGCGGTGGTCACCGGCACCGCGACCGGTGACTTTGCTGCGGGAATGCTGCTCGGAGTTAATGGCATCACCGTGATCGGCCACGGCGCCGGTCGTCCAAATGAGATAGCCGCTTGTATTCGATTAGCGGCACGTGCGGCGAAAACCGATCTAATTGGTTTAACCCAACGGACATTTTCCACCTTGCTGGAGCGAATCAAGTGAATGAGCAGCTGGTAGCAGGAGCATTGGCACGCGTGTTCGAGCATGAGGCAACATTCGCTGTTCGCCCGGATACCCCGCTCAGCTCCTTTGGTCCAATTGACCAAGTGTGGGTCATGCTGGCTCGGGCGATTTTTGAGGCAGCCCAGGGCCTTGGCCTTGAAGTGAAAATTACTGACACTGATATTCACGAGGTTCAAACATTTGGCGAACTCGTTCAACTCGTTGACAGGTTAAGTGGCGCTGAAGTGCGAACAACGTCATGAGTAACGCTCGCAACCGCAGTGAGCGAGGCCGCGACGAAAACTTGGCCCACTTGGCCACCAACCTTGGCGTATCGATCGACCTAGCCCTCCTGAACCAAGCACTTACGCACCGCTCATACGCATACGAACATGGCGGGCTGCCGCACAATGAGCGGCTGGAGTTTCTCGGAGATGCGGTGCTCGGTGTTTTAGTCACTGACACTTTGTATAGAACTTTCCCGGATTTACCCGAAGGGCAATTGGCTAAACTACGTGCAGCCGTTGTTAATTCACGGGCACTCGCGGATGTTGCGCGGGAGCTAAATCTTGGTGACTACCTGTTATTAGGGCGTGGCGAGGAGACAACCGGTGGGCGAGATAAGTCTTCGATACTCGCCGACGCCATGGAAGCCGTAATAGGGGCAACGTACCTGTCAGCCGGAATTGAAGTAGCCGGGGAGCTCGTCCACCATCGGTTCGACCCACTTATTGAACTTTCAGCTGAACTGGGTGCGGGCCTTGATTGGAAGACTTCATTACAAGAAGCTGTATCGAACGCAAACCTCGGGCTCCCGGAGTATCTCGTCAGCGATAGCGGGCCCGATCACAAAAAAGAGTTCCATGCGCGGGTGCGAGTAGGTGCTGACGTCATCGGTGAAGGTTGGGGCCGATCTAAGAAACTTGCAGAGCAGCAGGCAGCAGAACTTGCGTACGCGCATTTGATGAAGCCGGCACCGTGAAATGCCTGAACTGCCAGAAGTTGAAGTCGTACGGCGGGGGCTCGCCGAGAAAGTGACCGGCCGCGTTATAAGCCAGGTTGAGGTACTGCACCCCAGAGCGGTGCGACGCAATATTGGGTCCTTGGCGGATGATTTACTCGGCGAGCGCATCAGGTGTGTCAGTCGGCGCGGCAAGTATTTATGGCTGCCGCTCTCGGGTGGAGATATCGCACTCGTCGCCCATTTGGGTATGAGCGGGCAGTTGCTGGTGCGCTCTAGTGCCGTGCCCGATGAAAAACACCTCAGAGTGCGCTTTCGGTTCGCTGATAATGGGCCCCAATTGCGCTTTGTGGACCAGCGCACATTCGGTGGGGTGATGTCCGCCCGGCTGGTTTCCGATGGTGGTGGTGGTCGGCTCCCGGACATCATCAGTCATATTTCCCCCGACCTGCTTGACCCAGCTTTCGACGAGGCGGCTGGTGTGGCCCGGATCCGGGCAAAAAACACGGAGATTAAGCGGGCGCTGCTTGACCAATCGGTGGTTTCCGGGATTGGCAATATTTACGCCGATGAAGCCCTGTGGCGGGCCAAATTACACGGTCGCCGGTTAATCGGGGGCCTGACACCGACGAAAATCAGCGAGTTACTTGGGCATGCCAGGGCCGTGATGGCCGAAGCATTAACTCAGGGTGGCACCAGTTTCGATGCGCTCTATGTCAATGTCAACGGCGAGAGCGGCTACTTTGACCGTTCTTTGAGTGCCTATGGCCAAGAAGGTGAGCCCTGCGGGCATTGCGGAAGCCTCATTCGCCGGGAGAAATTTATGGGAAGATCAAGTTTTTCTTGCCCGCGGTGCCAGCGGCAGGGTAAGGGCGCGCGCCCTCAAGATAAGGTGTGATGAACTCGTCCTCAGCGCCTTCCCCGCGCCCGACCAGCGGAGAAATGTGCACCTTAAGACCTTGACTTTGAAGGGCTTTAAATCCTTCGCCTCTTCAACGACCCTGCATTTCGAGCCGGGCGTGACCTGTGTGGTGGGCCCGAATGGTTCGGGCAAGTCAAATGTTGTTGATGCCCTGGCTTGGGTTATGGGCGAGCAAGGGGCCAAGTCACTGCGCGGCGGCAAAATGGAGGACGTTATCTTCTCCGGCACTTCGGGCCGGGCCCCACTCGGTCGCGCCGAGGTGCAATTGACGATTGATAACTCCGATGGGGCATTGCCGATTGAATACACCGAAGTCACTATCTCGCGCACCTTGTTTCGTAATGGCGGCTCGGAGTACGCGATTAACGGCGAGCAGTGCCGGCTCCTTGATGTCCAGGAGTTACTAAGTGACTCCGGGATCGGCCGTGAAATGCATGTCATCGTCGGGCAAGGGCAACTGGATTCAATTTTGCAGGCCACGCCCGAGGATCGCCGTGGATTCATCGAAGAAGCCGCTGGGGTATTGAAGCATCGCAAGCGCAAGGAGAAAGCCCTGCGCAAACTAGATTCGATGGGTGCGAACCTAACTCGTTTAACCGACTTAACCAATGAGTTGCGCCGCCAATTGAAGCCCCTTGGGCGCCAAGCGGAGGTTGCGCGCCGAGCGGTGGTCATCCAATCGGATGTGCGTGATGCCAGATTGCGTTTAATGGCTGATGACTTAACAGTGTTACGAAACCTTCTGGCCGCCGAAGTAGCTGATGAGACCGCCCTCCGTGAGCGTCAAGCGAAAGCCGAGGCCGTCCTGGCCGAAATGCGATCCCAAGAGGCTGAAGCCGAAGCCGCGGTGCTGCTGGAAGCTCCGCACTTGGTGGATGCGCAGGAGACTTGGTTTGGTTTAAGTGGTCTGCGCGAGCGCTTCCATGGGTTGGTTCAACTTGCTACCGAGCGGGTGCGTAATTTGCAGCCCGAAGCCCAAGAGGAGGCAACAGGTCGCGACCCAGAGCAAATCGATGCCGAAGCGCGGTTGCTGCGCGAACAAGAGTTTGAACTTAGCCGCGAGGTTGAAGCAGCTCGCGAGGTACTCGCAGCAGCAGAGGCTCGGCGCCTCGATGCCGAACAGGCGTTAATCCTCGAGGAGCAACGGGTTACCGCGGCCGATCGGGCTGCTGCCGACCGTCGCGAAGGGCTGGCGAAGTTGCGCGGCCAGGTTGATGCAGTGCGATCGAGGACCCAGACCAGATCCGGTGAGATTGAACGGCTCACCGCTTCGATAGCCGAAGCTAAAGAGCGCGGCGAACATGCACAAGGTGAATTCCATGCCATCGAAATTCAAGTTGCCGGTCTAAACCAAGGTGAAGTCGGCCTTGACCAGGAATATGAGCTGGCCTTGGCGGCGCTCCAACGTGCAGATAGCGCTGTTGAGCAACTACGAACCGCCGAGTCGGTCGGGGAGCGTGAGCGTGCTGCCTTCGCGGCGCGACTTGATGCACTCGAGCTAGGGCTTTCGCGCAAAGATGCCGCTTCGGTGCTCGTAGCATCAACACATCGGGTTCCCGGGGTACTCGGCCCGTTGGCCGGGTTGCTGCAGATTGACCATGGTGCCCAAGCTGCGGTCGCTGCAGCACTCGGTGACGTTGCCGACGCAGTCGTGGTGCGTGGCGTCGATGCTGCCGTGCAGTCGGTCGTGCTCTTAAAAGAGCAAGATGCTGGCCGTGCCGCATTGGTACTCGCTGATGGGGCTGGCGCCGGGCCGGCTCCCGTGGGTGCGCCACCGGTTGGCTCATGGTTACGCGCCTCGGTTCGGTGCGAGGATAATCTGCGAGCAGTCGTTGACCGCCTGTTAATGAACTGCGTGCTGGTCTCAGATGTGCGCACTGCTGCAGATTCGCAGCGCAGGCACCCTGATCTGGTCTTTGTCACCGAAGCCGGCGATATTTTTGCGGCAGGCGTGGTGCACGGTGGATCAGCTGATACCCAAAGTCTGCTTGAGGTCCAGGCGGCCCACGACCAAACGGCGCGTGATTTGGTTGTCGCCACCCACGACCTCGAACGTGCCCGGTTTGATCTGGTTGCCGCTCGTAATGTGCAAAGCACGGCTTCAGACTTTGCGGAGGGAGCGCTTAATCGCCTGCACGAGTCTGACGCTCGGATGGCTGCTGTCGCCGAGCAACTGGGCCAGTTGGGTCAAGCAGCTCGTTCAGCCCATGCTGAGGCCGAACGGTTGACACTTGCCCGTACCGCCGCCGAGGCGGCCCATGAGCTGGACCAACAAAACCTTTCGACCATGGAAACTCGGCTCGCCGGTGCCGAGATCGAGCCGGCCGATGACCTGGCCGGCGACAAGCGTGAAATTTTCGCCGGGCAGGCCGCCGGTGCGCGGCAAGATGAGGTTGACGCCCGGCTTGCACTTCGCACCGGAGAAGAGCGGGTAGGCGCGGTAGGGGTTAGGGCTGAGCAACTTGAACGCGCTGCGGGGGCCGAGCGTCAGGCCCGCGTGAACGCGATCGCTAGGCGTGAGCGCCGAGCCCTTGAATTAGTCACCACACAAGCGATCCTTGCTGCCTCGCGGATTGCGCTCTCGCGAATTGAAGGCTCCGTTGCGCAGGCCGGGCGCGATCGCACAGCTGTAGAGAAAGCCAAAGCCGAGCGCGACCAGTTACTAACCAAGCTACGTTCAAGTATTCGTGAGTTGTCCGGTGAGTTGGATCTATTAAAGGACAGCGTGCATCGCGATGAAATAGCTCGCGCCGAGCAACGCCTTCGAATTGAGCAACTTGAAGAGAAGGCACTCGAGGATTTTGGCGTTGAGGGCGATGTATTGATTGCCGAGTACGGCCCATTGCAATTGGTACCACCTAGTCCGGCGGTGCCCGGTGATGAAGTACCCGCCGATGCCCCAGACCCGCAGCCGTACCCGTATGTGCGCCTCGAACAAGAAAAGCGTCTTAAGACGGCTGAACGCGAACTCAATATTCTCGGCAAGATTAATCCCCTCGCCCTTGAAGAGTTCTCGGCCATGGAGGAGCGCCATACCTTCTTGAGTGAGCAACTTGAGGATCTAAAGAAGTCGCGCGATGATCTGCTTGACATCATCAAGGAAGTTGACGCGCGCGTTGAGCAAGTTTTCACCGAGGCCTATCTTGAAGTAGAGCGCGAATTCGTTGGTGTATTCGCCAGGCTCTTCCCCGGTGGTGAAGGCCGGTTGATCTTGACCGACCCAGACAACATGCTCACCACCGGTATTGATGTCGAAGCCCGCCCCCCAGGTAAGAAAATTAAACGCTTGTCATTACTTTCTGGTGGTGAGCGATCTTTGACGGCGGTAGCCTTCTTAATTGCATTGTTCAAGGCCCGCCCGAGCCCCTTCTATGTGCTCGATGAGGTTGAGGCTGCACTTGATGATGTGAACCTTGGCCGGTTGATTGACATCATCGAAGAGTTGCGTTCGAGTTCGCAGCTCATTGTCATCACGCACCAAAAGCGCACCATGGAGATCGCTGATGCGCTCTACGGAGTATCGATGCGTGGTGATGGTGTCACCCAGGTGATTGGCCAGCGCTTGCGCGATGTCGAGACGGCCAGCGCATAGCTGCACCATTGCTCTTTTAGGCGGCTTGCCCTTAGTGCGGCGCTGATGTTCTGAAAGGATGCACCTCATGAATTCAGGGTTGATCTACGCCGGTGTCGCACTGCTGGTCGTCGTAATTGCGATAATCACCGTGCTAGTGCTGCGGCGCAGGCCGACCACGAAAATCGCTGATGCACCCGATGCCGTTGTCGCCGGGAAGCTGATCCCAGAGAAGCTGATCCCAGAGGAAATAAGCACAACTCTCGAAGTTGAGATCCCCGCGGAGTCCGCTGGGCGATTGCATCGGCTTAGAGCCCGATTGGTTCGATCAAATAATGCAATTGGTAAGGGCCTACTAGCGCTGCTTAGCTCTGGCGAGCTGACTGATTCGACCTGGGACCAAGTCGAGGAGACATTGTTAATGGCCGACCTAGGGGTCGGCCCGACTCAAGAACTAATTGCCCGGCTCCGCACCCGGGTGCAGGTAGCCGGTACCGCAACCCCCGATCAGATCAAAGCCATGCTTCGTGAAGAACTTCTAATATTGGTAGATCCCATGATGGTTCGATCCATAGTGATGAACGCTCAGGGGCGTCCAGCGGTAATTTTGGTGGTGGGTGTAAACGGCACCGGCAAAACAACCACCACTGGAAAACTTGCTCGGCTACTTATTGCTGATGGCCAAACGGTCGTGTTAGGGGCGGCAGACACCTTCCGAGCCGCCGCCGCTGATCAGTTGCAGACCTGGGGTGATCGGGTGGGTGCCTCGGTGGTGCGGGGCCCAGAGGCCAGTGACCCAGCCGCTGTCGCTTTCGATGCGGTCAACTTCGCGGCGCAAATTGAGGCGGACACCGTAGTTATCGATACCGCCGGACGCCTACATACCAAAACCGGTCTCATGGACGAACTCGGAAAAGTTAAGCGGGTAATTGAGAAAAAATCACCGGTGGACGAAATCTTGCTGGTACTTGATGCCACCACCGGGCAAAACGGCCTAGCTCAGGCTCGGGTTTTCCAAGATGTCGTCGACATCACCGGTATCGCCCTGACCAAACTTGATGGCACGGCACGTGGCGGAATCGTCGTGGCCGTCCAGCGTGAGCTCGGAGTTCCGGTCAAGTTAGTGGGCTTGGGTGAAGGGCCAGATGACCTCGCCCCATTCGATCCGATCGAGTTCGTCGAGGCCCTTGTCGGGGATTCGTAACACAGCGTTAACTTAAATCTATGGCGATGTCACACACGTGAAACGTGATTAGCCAATCCGCGAAATGTAGCTAGGTCATTCTCCTGCCACTGAACCTTTAGTGGAGTCGAGCCAGCTCGGCAGAGGGAGATACGGATGGAAACCGCGTTGGACTCGGGTAATACCGCGTGGCTGCTAACGAGCGCTGCCTTGGTACTGCTGATGGTTCCTGGCTTGGCCTTCTTCTACGGAGGTATGGTCCGCTCAAAATCAGTGCTCAATATGTTGATGATGGTGATGGGCGCCCTTTTTGTGGTTGGCATCCTGTGGGTGTTAGTCGGCTATTCGATGGCATTTGCACCTTCGTATGGCAACGCTGGTCTCCTTGGCAACATCACCCAGTTCGCGGGGCTCGAGGGGTTGATGACCAATGATCCTGAGGCGGGAGTTCCGGCCATGGGTTTCGTGGCTTTCCAGGCCATGTTTGCCTGCATCACGGTGGGTTTGATCGCCGGTGCGGTCGCTGATCGAACCAAGTTCAGCGCCTGGCTCATTTTTGCCGGTGTCTGGGCGGTACTTGTCTACTTCCCGGTAGCCCACTGGGTTTTCAATCTCAATCCGGAGACCGGCGGTTGGCTCTACAAACTTGGGGTAATTGACTTCGCTGGTGGTACCGCCGTTCACATCAACGCGGGTGCGGCAGCATTAGCGCTGGCCATTGTCATCGGCCGGCGCGTGGGTTGGCCAAAAACACCCATGCGCCCACACAATCTCACTTTGGTGATGATCGGTGCTGCCCTGCTGTGGTTCGGCTGGTTTGGGTTTAACGCCGGTTCGCAGATTGCAGCCGACAACACCGCTGCCGTGGTCTTCATGAACACCTTCATTGCTACCTGCGCTGCAGGATTGGGCTGGCTGGCCACCGAGAAGATCCGGGATGGTCATGCCACCTCACTTGGTGCGGCATCTGGAGTTGTTGCCGGCCTGGTGGCAATTACGCCAGCTTGTTCGGCCGTGAGCCCACTCGGAGCCATTGCCATCGGCGCTTTCGCCGGGATCATCTGCGCTTTGGCGGTTGGGCTCAAATACAAGTTTGGATTCGACGACTCCCTGGACGTTGTGGGGGTGCACCTAGTGGGCGGCTTAGTGGGCACCTTGCTCATTGGATTCCTTGCGACCGAGGCCGCACCGGCAGGTGTCAATGGGTTTTTCTATGGTGGCGGCTTCGATCAGCTTGGCAAGCAGGCAATAGGTGCTTTCGCGGTTCTCTTCTATTCGCTCATCATCGCATTCATCTTGGCTGTAATAATCAAGAAGACGATGGGCTTCCGGGTAGGTTCTGATACCGAGATAAGCGGCATTGATAAAGCGCTCCACGCTGAATCGGCCTATGAACTCGGAGAATCAGGTGGCGGCGGAGTATTCGCTGGTGTCGGTCATGCTGCTCGCGCAAAGACGGAGGTGAAGTAATGAAGATGGTTACCGCAATCATCAAGCCGTTCAAGTTGGAGGATGTCAAGGCTGCCCTTGAGGCTCAAGGAGTAAACGGCCTGACGGTGTCTGAGGCATCAGGCTACGGCCGGCAAAAAGGTCATACCGAGGTCTACCGTGGAGCTGAGTACACCGTGGATCTCGTCCCGAAAGTCCGGGTTGAAGTGCTGGTTGATGATGAAAGTGCAGACTTAGTGGTCGACACAATCGTCAAGGCGGCTCAGACCGGGCGCATCGGCGACGGCAAGGTATGGGTAGTACCGGTTGAAGCCGTGGTGCGAGTGCGCACCGGTGAACGCGGCCACGACGCGATCTAGGGGATGAGAAGGATTTGAGTGCGGGGGAGGTGCGTTCGTTTAGCCTCGAGCGAGATGCGCTGGTGCGCCGGCCTGACCCATTGGGGCCAGGTCGGCGGCTGGCTTTGTCCGCGCTCACCGATGAATGGCTGAAAGGGCTATTTGATTCGATAGGTCGCGTCGGAGCCGATCTTTGTTTGGTCGCCGTTGGTGGGTACGGCCGGCAAGAACTCGCACCGGGCAGCGATATCGATCTGTTGCTGCTGCATCGAAAGAGTGCAGCAGCCGTGGCACCCCTTGCGGATAAAATTTGGTATCCGATTTGGGATACCGGCATTTCCCTTGACCACAGTGTTCGCACCCCGGCTGAAGCACGTAGATTGGCAAGTGCGGATATCAAGGTAGTGCTCGGACTATTGGATACCCGAGTCATTGCCGGTGATGGCACTCTCGCAGAGAAATTGAGGCAGACGGTCTTCGCGGATTGGCGCGCTATGGCCATTAAGCGCCTTCCGACGTTGCGCGAATTAGTTGAGCAGCGCAAGACAAATCATGGTGAACTTGCGTGTCTGCTTGAACCTGACCTCAAAGAGGCGTATGGCGGCCTACGTGATGCCACGGTACTTCGAGCGATTGCGGCAACGTGGGTAACTGATGTCCCGCATAGTGGCTGGCCTCAAGCACATTCGTTTCTGCTGGACGTTCGCGATGCGCTGCACTTGGTCACGGGTAAGGCTGGCGACCGGTTGCTGCTGCAAGAGCAAGATGGCGTCGCCACTGCTCTTGGCATCGACGATGCTGATGAATTACTGCGGCAGGTCTACACGGCGGCTCGATGCATCGCATTCGCATCGGATTCCACGTGGCACCGGGTTGAGCGACTTACAAGCGGGCCATCTCGACTTTCGCGCCGGCTGGTTAACCGACGCGGACCGGAGCGCGTGCCA
>CAMBQX010000025.1 GCA_945870085.1 Bifidobacterium breve
CGGTGACGGCCAAGCCGCGATCGCGAAGAATTCGGACAAAGGCCTCCTCATCGCCCGGGCGGGAGGCCGTCCAAATTGAGCCTGGGGTTGGATTTAACGGGATCAGGTTTACGTGTACTAAGTGGCCGACAAGTAAGTCAGCCAGGCGCTCAGCCCGCCAGGATTGGTCATTAATGTCTCGGATAAGGGCATACTCAATGCTGATTCGCCGATGGGTTCGATCGGCGTACTCCCAAGCTGCATTCAACACCTCCGCCACCGGCCACCGGGTATTGACCGGCACCAGTGTGTTGCGCAATTCGTCATCAGGTGCGTGCAGTGAAAGTGCCAACGTGACAGGTAGACCTTCGGTGGCGAGATCTTTCATCCGCGGAACAAGGCCCACCGTTGAAACCGTGATGCCTCGAGCGCTCAAACCTAAGCCAGCTGGCGCCGGCGAAATCAGCCGCCGTACCGATTCAACAACTGCACCATAGTTGGCCATCGGCTCACCCATGCCCATGAACACCACGTTTGATACCCGCCCCGGACCCCCAGCTATCTGGTTACGGGCTAAGGAGCGTGAGCCAGCGAGTACCTGCTCGACGATCTCAGCAGTTGACAGATTCCGCGTGAGTCCGGCCTGCCCGGTTGCGCAAAATGGGCAGTTCATGCCGCAGCCGGCCTGCGAGGAAATGCACATGGTGACTCGCTCTGGGTAGCGCATCAGCACTGATTCAACTAGTGCACCGTCGTGCAGCCGCCAGACTGATTTGACAGTCGTGCCGCCATCGCAGTCGATGACTCGAATCGGATTAAGTAACTCGGGCAGAAACATCTTCGCTACCTGTTGGCGCATCTCGGCTGGTAGATCGGTCCAGGTATCCGGGTCATCTGATAAACGCCCCAGCCAGTGTCGCGATACTTGATCGGCCCTAAAACCTGGTAAGCCCAATTCAGCAAACGCAGCACGACGTTGCTCAGGAGATAAATCCATCAGGTGTCGAGGCGGTTTGCCGCGCCTTGGAGCTTCGAAGAGCAACTCACCCGGGCGCATCGCCGGCTTGGATTCTGACATCAGCTGGCTGCCAGCCCGGTGCCGAGGAATAGAGCAAATAGCGCCCACGAGGTGAAAGCATTCGGAATGAGTGAATCAAGACGGTCCATCATGCCGCCATGACCTGGCAAGAAGGTGCCCATATCTTTGAGACCGAGGTCACGCTTTATTGCACTTTCAGCAAAGTCACCCGCGGTTGCGGTGATGGCCAAGACGATGCCGGCAATCACCCCTTGCCACCAGGGCGCGTCAAGTAGCCACACGAAACTGGCAGCACCAACAGCACCTTGGACCAAAATCGATCCAGCGAAACCCTCCCAAGACTTCTTTGGGCTAATCTGCGCCGCGATCGGGTGCTTACCGAAGAAGACTCCCGCCGCGTAACCACCAATATCGTTGGAAGCCGTTAGCAAAATGAATACTAAGACTCGCTGAGCACCGTTATCAGCGGCCAGAGTCAGCATCAGGAAGGCTGCCATAAACGGGAGGTACGCAGCAACAAAGATACTTGCCGTTACATCGCGCACGTACCCGTCGGTCCCGCAACGAATCCGCCAAAACATCACGGCGAGAATCGTTAGGCCAAAGATAAGCAACTGCGCCAACGGGCCCCAGAGATATGCTGCACCCGGAAGCAACACGGCGGCAAGAAATAGTGGCGTGCGAGCAAGATGAATATCTCGCTTCCCGAATGCCAGGACGAATTCGCGAACCGCGACCACGATGGTGATTATCACCACGATGCCGAAAAGCCACTTAATCGTAAATAGGCTCACCAGCACCACCGCCGCGAGCGCAAGTGCAGACCCGATTGCAGCAGGTAGATTGCGCCCAGCTCGGGATTTCTTCTTTTTCGGATCTGCCGGCTTGTCGCTCAAGATTAGACCTCTAGCAGTTCTGCTTCTTTGTGCTTCAAGACTTCGTCAATATGCTCAACCTGCTTGTGGGTGGAATCATCTAGCTGCTTCTCAGCCCGGCGCACATCATCTTCACCGGCCTCGCCTTCCTTTTGCATCTTGTCGAGTTGATCTTTAGCGTGACGGCGAATATTACGCACGGAGATCCGCGCGTCCTCGGCCTTATTCCTTGCGGCCTTTATGTATTCACGGCGGCGCTCTTCGGTAAGTTGCGGAAGCACCACTCGGATCAGGTTGCCGTCGTTCGACGGGTTGATACCAAGATCACTGTCACGCAGTGCCTTCTCGATCGCCCCGAAGGCGCCCTTGTCATACGGCAAGATGATGATCATGCGAGCCTCGGGAGTCTGGAATGAGGCAAGCTGGTTCAGTGGGGTCATTGAGCCGTAGTAATCCACCACAATTTTGTTGAACATGGCAGGGGTGGCCCGGCCGGTGCGAATCGCCGAGAAATCCTCGCGCGCCACGGCAATGGCTTTGTCCATCTTCTCCTCGGCCTCAAGAAGTATCAGCTCAATTTGCTCACTCACGGTGCACTCCTTTGCCCATAAATAGCACTCAGTATTTTGTACATCAGACTGCCGCAGAAACTAAAGTCCCGATGGTTTCGCCGCGAACAGCGCGGGCTATATTGCCTTCAACTAAAAGGTTGAAAACAACTATCGGGAGTTTGTTATCCTGACACAAGCTGATTGCGGTCGCATCAGCAACTTTGAGGTTTCTATTTAAAACCTCAGCCGGGGTCAATGTTTTATACCTGGTAGCTTTCGGATTGGTACGGGGATCATCATCATAAACACCGTCGACTCCCTTTGCCATCAGGACAACTTCAGCCCCAACCTCGAGCGCCCGCTGGGCTGCGGTGGTATCGGTCGAAAAATAGGGCTGCCCTAATCCGGCACCGAAAATAACAACGCGGCCCTTCTCGAGATGTCGGATTGCGCGCCTTGGCACATAAGGCTCAGCCACCTGACCCATTGCGATCGCAGTTTGCACTCGGGTCTCAATACCCTGCTTTTCACAGAAATCTTGTAAGGCCAGGCAATTCATCACCGTGCCCAGCATGCCCATGTAGTCAGCGCGCGCTCGATCCATGCCGCGTTCTGACAATTGGGCCCCGCGGAAGTAGTTACCCCCGCCGATGACAACCGCGACTTGAGTACCCCCGCGAACTACATCAGCAATTTGGCGCGCAATTGAAGAAACCACATCAGGGTCAACACCGAGTGCACCCGAGCCGGCGAAAGCCTCACCCGAGAGTTTTAAAAGCACCCGGGACCAGCCGCCCACAGGTGCATTGGGCCAAATCTCAATGGTGCCGTCAAGGGACGGTTGAACCGCACCCGGGTTACTTGTTGGAGCCATCTACTTGATCCTCCCGCCCGATTGCGTCGAAACTCGTTGAACCTAGGACTGGCCAGCCTCAAAGCGAGCAAATGCCGTAACCGTTGTCTTGGCATCACCAAGCACCTGAGCCACCGACCTCTTGTTATCAACGACGCTGGGTTGCTCTAGTAGCACGGTATCTTTATAAAAACCGTTTACCCGGCCTTCGACGATCTTCGGCAGTGCAGCTTCTGGCTTGCCTTCTTCTTTGGCGGTTGCTTCGGCGATTCGGCGCTCATTTTCGACAACATCTGCCGGCACCTCTTCGCGCGTCACGAACTGCGGCCGCATTGCAGCGACCTGCATTGCAGCACCACGTGCTGCTTCTTCGTCACCCGTGTACGCAACAAGCACGCCAACCTGCGGGGGTAGATCAGAGGCTCGACGGTGCAGATACAAAGCCACCGGTGGAGTAAGTACCACCACTTTGCCTAGCTCTATCTTTTCGCCGATAACACCGGCTAATTCGGCAATTGCATCGCCCACCGTGCGGCCATCGGCAAGGCTTGCCGCACCCAAAGCGGCACTATCACCAATTTGGCCAGCAGCGGCAGCTTTAACAATCGCTTCCGAAAGTGCCTGGAAGTCAGCACTCTTGGCAACGAAGTCGGTCTCGCAGAGCAACTCGATCATCGCATTACCGTCGGCGGCAACTAGCCCATTGGAAACAGTGCGTTCGGCACCGCGTTTGGCAGCCTTCGCGGCACCAGAAATACGGAGAATCTCAACAGCCTTATCGAAGTCGCCTTCGGCTTCTTCGAGGGCACGCTTGCACTCCATCATGCCGGCGGCCGTGGCGTCGCGGAGCTTCTTAACTTCTGCGGCGGTGATGTTCGCCATGGTGATCTTGGATCCCTTTCGCTTATTGAACTTCGGTTTCGACGACTACGACGGGCGCGGCCTCGGTGTCTGCAACTACGATTACGTCTTCGGAGGTTGGGCCGGCGAGCAACTCGCGCTCCCACTCGGCAAGTGGCTCCTCGGTGCTTTCGGCATCAGCGATCGCGCGACCGGCGCGGGCCATCAGGCCCTCAGCTACTGCATCAGCGATAACACGCGTGAGTAGCGCGACCGAGCGAATGGCATCGTCATTTCCCGGGATTGGGAAATCGACAACATCAGGGTCGCAGTTGGTATCGAGGACAGCGATCACGGGGATACCGAGCTTATGCGCCTCGCCTACCGCAATATGTTCCTTATTAGTATCAATGATCCACACTGCGCTAGGGATTTTGGTCATATCGCGGATACCGCCGAGGGTCTTTACCAACTTGTCCTTCTCGCGACGCATCATGAGAAGTTCTTTCTTGGTTAATCCTGATGCAGCGACGTCCTCAAAGTTGATCGACTCAAGTTCCTTCATGCGACGAAGGCGCATCGAAACTGTGTTGAAGTTAGTTAGCATGCCGCCGAGCCAACGCTGATTTACATATGGCATGCCGACGCGCGTGGCCTGCTCAGCTATAGCCTCTTGGCCCTGCTTCTTGGTGCCAACGAACATAATGCTGCCGCCGTGGGCAACTGTCTCGCGGACGTATTCATAGGCGCGATCGATATAAGACAGCGACTGCTGAATATCAATAATGTAGATCCCGTTGCGCTCGGTGAAGATGAATCTCTTCATCTTGGGGTTCCAGCGACGGGTCTGATGCCCGAAGTGGACACCACTTTCGAGCAGTTGACGCATGGTCACAACAGCCATGGCAGAGCACTCCTTCAGCGCGCCGGGGTAACCGGCGCTTCGGTTCTTGGCCTCGACCGGGTGGTCGATGCCCCTGACGACTTCCGAGTCGGGCTCCCGCCGAAGTGGGACCGTGCCGTATCGGCCTTGGCCATGAGGGAAGAGCGCCAAGGAAAAGCCGTGCGTATTTAGTCCTATCCTAGGGGACAGCCGCTGGTGCTTTATCCACAGGCCGCCGTTATCTCGCCCACCGGCCAATTCGGGCTCCTAGCAACGCCATCCCCTTGCCAGCAGGCTCCGTAAATGACACCTTTACTTATCGCCCCATTAGCAATCACCTTTTGGGTTTGGCCGGTCTCGCCCGTGGCCGTGGTTGCCGGCTTTGACCCACCCGAAAAGGTGTGGTCGGCCGGGCACCGCGGAATTGACCTCGCCGCCGCGCCCGGCCAGGAAGTCAGGGCCATCGGCCCTGGATCGGTAGCATTCGCCAGCTCCATCGCGAACCGGCCGGTAATTTCAATCGAGCACGGGGCGCTGCGATCCACCTACGAGCCGGTGCGCGCCTTAGTCGCCCCCGGAGAAACCGTGCGCGCCGGGCAACTCCTCGGCTGGGTCGCCACCGGAGGCCACTGCGCCGATCACTGCTTACATCTTGGGATTAAGTCAGGCACTGAATATCTGGACCCGTTACTGCTACTGAGTAGACGCCCAGCAGTTCTTAAACCAAATCGTCTTCGGCTCGGGGGTGCGCCTGCACGAATGACTTACGCAGCCGCTCTACCGATACATGGGTATAGCGCTGGGTGGTCGCCATCGTTGCATGGCCCAAAAGCTCCTGCACAGCGCGCAGATCCGCACCGCCCTCCAGCACGTGGGTCGCGGCGGTGTGCCTTAAACCATGTGGAGCGAGCTTCGGCACACCCGCAGCCAAAGTTAGGCGCCCCACCGTGGTGCGCACCGCGCGTTGATCCAGTCGACCGCCCCGAGCGCCAATAAAGAGCGCCTTACCGCTTGCTGGCTTGGCCAGTTGCGCACGTACCTCGAGCCATGCACTTACTGCCTGCGCCGCTGGCACCCCAAATGGCACCACCCGCTCCTTATCACCTTTACCGATTACTCGAACAGTGCGTCGGCCAAGGTCGACGTCACGCATATCGATACCGCACAACTCGGAGACGCGAATCCCGGTGGCATAAAGCAGCTCGACGACGCAGCGGTCGCGAACAGCCTGTGGGTCACCGTCATCGCTCGCAACACCCGCATGATCCATCACCGCGGTGGCTTGATCAACATCTAGCACGGTTGGCAAAGTGCGTGATACTTGTGGGCTCGCTAGGCGCACTCCGAAATCAGTTTCAGTATAACCGCGACGCAACGCCCAAGCCGTGAAAGCCCGCGCTGATGCCGCTTTTCTCGCAATGGTGGCCCTCGCCTGGCCACCGCCATGAAGTGCGGCGAGCCATGCACGAAGTAAAGGCAAAGTTAGGTCGGTTGGGCTATTGCAGCCCCGCTCGATCGCAAAATTGAAGAGGTCTCGAAGATCGGCTAAATAGGCGCGAACCGTATGCGGGCTTCGACCCCGCTCATCGCGCAGATAAATCGTGAAGCCCGAGTAGGCCTCATCGAGGTCAATTCGTGCGGTCAATTCACCCGGCATGACTCCATCGTGACAACACTGGGCGAGTTGGTGCTTCAGGCGCGCCCAGTGCGGGCCCAACTCATGCCACTTGGCTGCACAAAACCCCCGATCGCCAAGATGCCAAGTGCCGCGGTGACGTCCATCGGGCTCATCCCAGCATCACAGACCAATTTGTTCAAAGTAACCTCACCGCGACCGGGGAATGCGTCTAGGACTCGAACCTCTCGTGGGCTGAGATCATCGGTTGGCCTCTGGGGTATGACCCACAATCTTTTATCCGGACCACCACGTGGGATCGAGACCGAAAGAGGGCCGAGTACCTCAAGGACATCCTCCGGGCATGAAGCCAAAATGGCGCCCTGCTCCCGAATCAGATTGTGGCAGCCAGCTGACATTGGTGACGTAACCGGACCCGGCACCGCTAAAACGTGCCTATTGAGTTGCACTGCCGCGTTTGCCGTTGAGGTAGTACCTGACCGCACCGAAGCCTCGATAACGACCGTCGCTCTAGTCAACGCCGCGATTATCCGATTGCGACTTAAGAACCGGTGCCGGCGCACCCCTTCACCCGGCGGCGATTCACTGACCACCACCCCCTCATCGGCGATGCGTGCGATCAACGCCTCATGGGCTCTCGGGTAAGCAACATCAACTCCACTTGCAAGTACACATACTGTTATTCCACCTGCTGAAAGGGCGCCTCGGTGGGCCGCCGCATCAATGCCGTAAGCCCCACCCGAGACCACTGTCCAACCAGCATCAGCGAAAGTTGCACACCAGTCGCGGCCGACCGATTCACCATATGAACTTGCTGCTCTGGCACCAACAACTGCCAGCGACCGCAACGCCGCGAGCCGTAGGCCAGCCGCTCCTTGCACCCACAATGCGAACGGGGCCCCATCGCCTAGATCATCAAGTTGGGTCGGCCAATTGATTGTCCCGCGGGTAATAATCTCCGCGCCAATGCGATGGCACTTTTCGCGAGCTGCCTGCGGGTCAGCTAGGCCAAGTCGCGCATGAAGGCCTGCTCCGTCGCGGAGCCCACTCTTGCGTGCCGTGATTGCCGCAACCGCTGCCACCGGCCCGAGTTTTCGCACATAGGCGCCGAGAACTTGATCACCAGGCTCACCAAGATGCGCCAAAGTAATTAGCGCATCGACTTCGGACTCAATCATTTTTAGGCCCGCTCTCAGGACCGCGTAGGCCAAGTGCCATCGCAATGTGGTCGCGGCCCGGCCCCACCTCTTCACAAAGATCCGCCAAGGTCCAGGCCACTCGCAGTACTCGATCTGCCCCGCGCAGGCTCAACCCTCCACGCTCCGCCTCGGTCAAGAGCGCACACCCGCCGGCATCCGGAGCCCATTTTCGCCGTAGCTCCCCCGCCGGTAACTGGGCATTGATCGACCACGGCAGCTCACTAAATCGAACTGCGGCTCTGGTGCGAGCCAGAGCGACGCGTTCAGCAATCTGCGCGCTGCTATCACCGGCCTGTGCGGCTAGTTCACCCATAGTTGGGCGCAGCACTTCAAGGCGGATATCGATGCGATCTCGAAGTGGCCCCGATAGGCGTTCGGTATAGCGACGCTTTGCCATCGCCGTGCACCGGCAAGCCGCGCCCTTACCGACTCCGTGGCCACACGGGCAGGGATTTGCGGCCATGACTAACTGGAATCTGGCAGGTAGGTCGATGCTTTCAGCGGCCCGCATTATTCGCACAACTCCGGACTCCATCGGTTGCCGCAAACCCTCCAAACTGGGACGCGTGAATTCGGGTGCTTCGTCCAAAAAAAGCACCCCGCCGTGCGCGAGGGTCAGCGCGCCCGGAATGGTCCGGTGGCCACGCACCGTGCCCAGGAGCGCGGTTGCTGAAGCCGAATGATGGGGTGCTTGAAATGGTGGCCGGCTTACCAGGCCCGCACCGGCCGGCAATCTTCCGGCAACCGCGTGAATTGAAGTGACGTCAATTGCAGTTTGCTCGTCAAGATCGGGCAAGATGGTTGGCAACCGTTCGGCCAACATGGTTTTACCAACACCCGGTGGGCCTATGAGTGAGAGATGGTGCCCACCAGCGGCCGCAACTTCAAGTGCGAAGCGACCATGTGCATGACCACGGATATCGCGCATATCAAAGCTTGGGGTCGCAGCTTCGAATTGCTCGGCCTCAGGTATGTCATCGGGTGGCGCTTCACCTCGCAGTACCGCAACCAGATGGGCTAGGTCACGGATAACCACAACTTCGACACCAGGAACTACGCAGACCTGTCTGGCGCTACCCGGGGCAACATATACGCGTTTGATACCGCAGCGCTGTGCGGCGATTGCTGCCGGGAGGGCTGCTCGAAATGCGCGAAGTTCGCCGTCCAATCCCAGTTCACCGATAAAAGTTGCACCATGAGCAGAGCTAGCTGGTATTTGCTCGGTCGCGAGGAGGATCCCTACTGCAATCGGTAGATCCAAACTGGTGCCGTGCTTAGGGATATCCGCCGGCGATAAGCCAATTGTTACGCGTGCTGCCGGCCACTTGCAGCCAGCATTACCAATTGCCGAACGAACGCGCCATTTGGATTCACCCACCGCGGCATCGGCTAATCCGATCACTCCGACACTGGGTAAGCCTTGAGCTACTTCAACCTCGACGCGGATAACCAATCCGGCAACACCTGAAACCACTACTCCGTGTACTTGCGCAACCACGATCACTCAACCCCACGAAGGTGTTTGATTTCTGGCGGTCCCACCGCACCCTGCACAATTCCGACCACATCAATACGTACCGTCGGCGCATAGACCTGACGGGCTTCTAGCCACTTGGTAGCCAATTGCCGCAGCCGCCGAAGCTTGCGTTGGGTTATTGCTTCGAATGGGCTACCGAACGCCTCGCTACTGCGAGTCTTGACTTCACATACCACCAGCGCGTTACCTTCACTAGCAACAATGTCGATCTCACCGCACTCACATCGCCAGTTTCGTTCGATAACTTTCATCCCTAGACCACTTAAGTACCGTGCGGCCACTTCTTCGCCGTATTGGCCGAGTGCGTCTTTTCGCAGCACCACCACCACCCCCTGCGCGCACTCTCGCGGGTGCGGCAACTAACTACTAGCAACGCTCACGCAGCTGTGGATGGAAACAAACATGGGGTGCCCTTGGGGATAACTACCAGCGGTATCTGATTAGTTACCCCTGCCACTAGGTGACCCCGGGGAGATTCCAGGAGATCCGATGGAGCGGGGTGGGCCCAGTTTCGCGCAATGCCGAAAGGTGTTCAGGTGCGGCGTAGCCCTTATTGCCATCCCAGCCATAACCCAGGTAGTCCTTAGCGTGGGTGACCATCTGCGCGTCGCGCTCAACTTTTGCCAAGACACTTGCCGCTGCCACCGCAGCACAAGTCATATCCGCCTTGACCTTCATCACCACCGGCGGCGGTTGCCAATCATCGGTGAAATCGTCAAACAAAGTTAGCCGAGGTGGGGTGAGCCAGTCGTGACTGCCATCTAGCAATACCACCGACGGCTGAACGCCAGCACTTGACAACTGGTCAAGTGCTCGCCTACCGGCCAGCCGAAGTGCGGCGATAATGCCGATTGCATCGATCTCATTGTTAGTGGCATGGCCAACCACATACGCCACGCACCAACTCGCAATGAGTGGAACCAACTCAACTCGACGTTGCTCGGATAGCAATTTTGAATCGCGCACCCCTTCGGGCGCTGCCCCCGTGTCGGCTGAAATAACTACAACGCCAACACTTACGGGCCCAGCAAGTGCCCCTCGGCCAACCTCATCAATCGCCGCCAGCAGGCCGCCATACTCACGCAGGAGCGTTCTTTCCACTCGCAGGGTTGGGGCGGGCGTCACGACGCAACTATTGCCGAGTACGCGCTTACCCGGCTAGCCAGGGCCAAACACGTAGAGTGCTGTCATGCTGGAAACTCAATTTCGTAAAGTTGGTCTAGGGCTTTGCGCGATCGCAGTACCCCTACTAATTGCCTCGTGCGGTAGTGGCACCTCAGGCACCATCGCTTCGCAGCCTCCGGTGAGCAGCACACCGCAGACCAGTGCAGCACCGGCCCCCTCCCCCGCCTCCGTGTCACCAAGCCCAACTCCCACCCCAAGCCCGAGCCCAATTGTTTTGCTCTCCCCACTGACCGGGCTGCCAGAACCAACCCCAAAGCCGGTGCTCGTAGTCAAACTCGATAACACCCGCAATGCGCAACCACACGCTGGCCTTGGTTCGGCAGATGTGGTCTATATCGAGGAAGTTGAATGGGGCCTGACACGAATTGCCGCGGTTTTCTCCTCCGAAGTCCCAGATCATATTGGCCCAGTACGGTCTGCGCGGATCACCGACATTGATCTGCTCGCCCAGTACGGCAGCCCGGCATTTTCCTTCTCGGGTGCACAACAAAAACTTTGGCCCATGCTCGAAGCGGCTTCATTCGAAGATGTCTCAGCCAACAAGGGCGGCGAAGGCTATTCGCGCGACTCTAATCGCAGGGCGCCTTACAACTACTTCGCCGATGGCAAGGTGATGCTAGAGCGGGCACCAAAAGCCTCGGTGAGCACCGACATCGGCTTTCTGTTTGCCGAGGCCGTTCCACTTGGTGGCAGGCCCGCCACCAAGGTGACCGCCGAGTGGCCATACTCAAGTGCTCGTTTTGTTTATGGCCCAATTACCGGACGGTACAACGTGCGTTTAAATGGTGCACCGGCTAAGGGTGAAGAAATCGAGGGCAGCCAGCAGGCGAGTACCGTGGTGATCCAATACGTGAAGCAAACCGACTCTGGATTCCAGGACAAAAGTGGCGGCCGTACTCCACTGGCCAAAACCGTTGGCACCGGTAAAGCCTTAGTTTTGCGCGACGGCCAAGTCTGGGATGTCGTCTGGAATCGACCGAGCGAGGAACTCGGTACGACATTCGCACTTGCTGATGGCACTCCACTTCCATTTAAGCCCGGCCAAACATGGATCGCGCTCTTAGACCGCGACCGCACGGTACGAATTATTCCCTGACAAACGGATCATTAAGCGTGACCGACCAGTTATGCACCACGCTCGTGCGCAAAATGGTGTCTTGGAGTGATCGGTTAGTCGGACTCACCACGACCCAGATTAGGCCAATAGGAAATACCATCGAGAAAATTGACCTAAGTGCCGAAAGTGGCCAACTTAGGCGTTTACCTTTGTAGTCCACCACCTGTAATCCCATAAGGTGATTGCCAAGGGTGCGCCCTGACAGGGCCCAAGCCGCAGTCCAATAAGCCCAAAGCAGCACAAACCCAGCAAAGAAGAACCAGGACGCATCTGGCATTTCAAATAAATGGATCGGTGCTATCAAAAGTAAGAACAACCAAAGCAGTCCGTAATTGGTTAGCATCACCACTATGGTGACCGAAATATCGATGGCCACCGCAATAGCTCGCGTCACAATCCCCGATCGTTGTCCCTGCTTTGATTTAGCCTTTTCAGGAATAGTGACCTGCGCTAGGTCTCTGACTTCACCGGCAGCCAATTGCTGCCGAAACTTTTCAAAGCTTGTCATACATCACCTTCAGAGTAAGCGCCCGCTGGTGACTCAACTTTGCGCCCCTTGCGCCTAAATATTATTGAATCCGCAATTTTGTTAATGAATTCATCAAGCGACAGGGATTGCAATCTCGCCGCGTTGACCGCATCAACGGCAATACCCCCGGTGGACTCACGGATAATTTTCGGCAAATCGATTTCGTCAATGATGTAATTCGCGATTTCAACCATCGGCACGCGATCGATAATCTTATCCATATTCGCCCTTGCAACGATCGCATCGATGTCAACTCGTTCCAGCACAATCTTAGTTAGGTCGATGCGATCAACGACAACGTTCACCGCGATCGGAACCACTCGATCAAGGGCAGCGTTCACCCCCGCAATAACCGTTTGGTCAATTACTGAAGCCACAGCTCCGACAAGTCCGGCTGCTAAGCCGACTAATTCACTAATAGGGTTCGTCGCGCCCGCGCTCGGTACTTGATTGACAACTAACACCACCTCTTGCCCGGTGCCCTCATCGGGTTGCTCCCCCGGCGTCGTCATGGACCAATCATGTCCTAGTAGGTGGCAGGGCTGGAAGTAGGCACCGACCGGCCACCGTGGTGCCCAAGGCGCCCAAGGAGCCACTTGAACCAGATACTGTGCTCCCCATGCGCGCTTTCAAGTGGACCCTGCTCGTGGTCGGCGCGATCGTTTTTTCGCTGCTAATGGCCCTGATCGCGTCCTATGTTGCCTCGTCCCGAGAAACCAATATCACCCAAAGTGGACTCGATGCTTTCTATACCCCACCTAATCCAATTCCAGCTAAACCCGGAACTTTGATTCGCAGCGAACCTTTAACCGTTAACGTTCCTGGTGCCACCGCTTACCGGATGCTCTACTCCACGCAGCGCCCGAACGGAACTCCCGCGGTTTCTGGCGGCATGATGTTCATCCCCGACGGGCCCGCGCCAGCAGGTGGGCGCAAGGTGGTTGCATGGGCGCACGGCACCGTGGGCCAAGGTGATGCTTGCACCCCATCTCGATCCACTAATCCGCTGCAGGACAGCACCAACTGGCTTGACCAGATGATGCAGCTTGGCTGGGTGGTTGTCTCAACCGATTATGCGGGCATGGGAACCCCCGGGCCGAATCTGTATCTGGTAGCACAAGCCGAAGTTAGTGACGTCGTGAACTCGGTTCGCGCTATTAGAGAATTCCCCGCAGCGCATGCCGGCAGCGAATACGTGGTTTGGGGCCATTCACAAGGCGGGCACTCATCGCTTTGGTCTGGGCAGCTAGCACCGAATTTAGCACCGGAACTAAATTTGATTGGCGTGGCGGCGGCCGCCCCGGCCGCTGAACTCACCCTCATTATGGGGGCGCAGTGGAACACCGCGGTTGGCTGGGCGATAGGCCCAGAGATAGTCGAATCCTGGCCGGTGGTTTATCCAGATTTACCTCTCGATGGCTACATCTCCCCACAAGGCCAGGCCAATGGTGCCCGATTAGCAAATGAGTGCATAATCGCGGCCGCAATAGAAGGCCTTGTACGAATCGATTTCGACCAAGAGTTCTTTGCGGTGAACCCGACTAACACTGATTGGGGGGTGAAAGCAGGTGAGCAAACCCCGCCACCACTTCCAGCATCAATGCCAGTATTCATCGGGCAGAGCACGGCTGACACCGTTGTTCTTCCATGGCCCAATGCGGTGCTTCAAGAAAAGTGGTGCAAGGCGGGTTCAATGATCGAAATGCTGTGG
Organism: Bifidobacterium breve; assembly: GCA_945870085.1. GTDB lineage: Bacteria > Actinomycetota > Actinomycetes > S36-B12 > S36-B12. Next base: position 13,935 of record CAMBQX010000025.1, read on the forward strand.
ATCGGGGATGTTAGCCACCAAGACACCGCTACGACTATCGGACCCGCGGTCGTGGACTGGATAGCTGACCGATTCGCCGGCCGTGCACCAACGCGCACCTGTGACGTCGCGCCACCGGTCAGCCCACCCGCCGGCACCCCCATCAGTTAACAGATTATGCGGTGAGTGGGCCGGACTTTGCGGCCGGGAAATAATTCTGGCCAATACCCGAAGATCGCTTGGGTACCATCACCGACCGGAACCACGAAACAATTTCGTCGCCATCTTGATTTAATCCGCGGGTCTTCATTCGAATGATGCCAAGTTCGGGCCGCGATGCACTCTCGCGCACCTCTAGGCAGAGAGACTCCGCGTACAAGGTATCGCCGATATAAACCGGATGTGTCAACTTGATGTCGGTCCAGCCGAGGTTAGCCACTGCATTTTGGCTCATGTCAATTACTGACAGGCCAAGCACTAGCGCCACCGTAAAACCTGAGTTAACGATGACCCGCCCGCCAGTAATTGGGTTGCTCTTGGCGAGGTCTGAGTTGAAATGGTTCTGATTTGTATTGCAAGTCAATAACGTGAACCAGGTTGAGTCAGCTTCAGAAATGGTGCGTCCAAAAGGATGTTGGTAGGTGGTACCCACCACAAAATCTTCAAAGAAACGACCGAGTACGGCTGGCTGCACTGAATCAGAAGTTGTCATGCCGGCAATTATGGACTACGGACAGGCCGACTATTGACCGGGAGTGCCATCACCGCGGTTGCGCCAGCGGTCTTCCATGCGGTCCATAAATCCATTTGAGGATTTCGCTTTACGCGGAGCTACTGGCGTATCAGTTTCTATCGAAACAGTAGCCGGGGCTTTGAATGCAGAATAAGCGATGAACGCGCTGACCAGCATCAACGCAAAACCGATGATGCCGAGTGCAATCATCATGGTTGCGACTCCGGCCAAAACCATGCCCATGCCCACTAGAACTCCGAGAACTCCCAAGGCGGCGCGCCCACGCGAAGTCCGGCTA
>CAMBQX010000026.1 GCA_945870085.1 Bifidobacterium breve
GTGTCCGAGGGGGGACTTGAACCCCCATTCCCCGCAAAGGGAACTAGCACCTCAAGCTAGCGCGTCTGCCTATTCCGCCACCCGGACGTGGCGCAGGAAATCCTGCGACGTGAAGCATACCTGTTGGCTTGCTGCCTTCGGAACGGGCAGGATGGGGTCATGACAAACACCTGGGAGGCACTACCTCACGCTGAATCCGAGGTGGTGGGGTTATTGCGTGACTTGATCCAGATCGACACCAGCAATTGGGGTGAAAGCGCCGAAACTGTGGGCGAGATCGTTGCAGCAGATTACTGCGCGGAGCGCCTCCGCGAAGCTGGTTGGTCCCCTGAGGTGTTCACGACCACGAGCCAAAACCGCGCCGGGGTTTATCTGCGGGTCCCCGGTTCTGACCCGGCCGCACCCGCGTTGCTCTTACACGGCCACCTTGACGTGGTGCCGGCAATGGCCTCCGAATGGAGCCACCCGCCATTTGCGGCCGAACTTGATGGCGGCTTTGTCTGGGGTCGAGGCGCCGTCGATATGAAAGATATGGACGCGATGATTTTGGCGGTGGTAAGGGGTTGGGGGTTCACCGGTATCCGGCCCCGCCGCGATGTCGTCGTATTGTTTTTGCCAGACGAAGAGGCCGGTAGCAGACATGGCGCGCACTGGTTGGCGGAAAACCGCCCCGAAATGTTTGCCGGGGTGAGTGAAGCCGTCGGTGAAGTCGGTGGTTTTTCGATATCTGTGCGCGATGACCTACGAATTTACCCAATCCAGACGGCCGAAAAAGGTATCCGCTGGATCCGCCTTCAGGCATCCGGGCGCGCGGGGCACGGCTCCATGCTTCATGACGATAACGCGATCACGGAGTTATGTGATGCGGTATCAAGGATCGGAAAACATGAATGGCCATTGCGGATAACCAAGACTGTCGAAATGTTCCTCGAAGGGTTGGGCACCGCCTACGGCATTGCCCTTGACCCACATGAGCCAGAAGAACTGCTCCGCATCCTCGGAACCTTCGGCGCCGTGGTTGGTGCAACGATGCAAAATACCGCGAATCCGTCGATGCTTAACGCGGGCTATAAGCACAATGTGATTCCGTCGGAGGCGGCTGCCTGCATTGACGGGCGTGTGGTGCCCGGTTACGAGGATGAGTTTGAGGCAACGATTAGGGAGTTAGTCGGGGAGCGAATTTCGGTTTCAACGCTGGTCTCGGACATCGCTCTTGAAGCGCCATTCGATACCGCAACCGTAGACCTGATGGCCTCGGTGCTGCGCGCAGAAGACCCCACGGCGCAGACACTTCCGTACATGATGTCCGGTGGTACCGACGCCAAGGCGATTTCGCAATTCGGAATTGACTGCTACGGTTTTTCACCGCTGCAGATGCCTGCCGATGTTGATTACTGGCGCCTATTTCATGGGGTCGACGAGCGGGTACCTGTCGCCGGGCTCCAGTTTGGGGTTCGTGTACTGGATAGATTCCTGCGAGCGTGCTAGCCCCTTAGGGTTCTAGGCCGTTCTCGCAACTCGAATTACTTTGCGGCGTAATCTGACATTGCGCCGCCCATCGGGAAATATCCTGAGGCGATCAAGTTCCCAGTGCTCGGTCTCTGCAACATTTGTCAGTAGCTCGCGGGCAGATTCGCGGCTGGTTTCACGTGACATGGCAATCTCACGAAACTCCCAGGTGGTTGCAATCGATTGGCTTCGTTTCATCGACGTTGTGCCCACCCGGCCTCCGGGTAGCCCAAGGGTGGTGCCGAAACCTCATCAAGTGCCAGGGTGATTTCCTCGGGAAGCTCAAGTTCTTCAGATGCGAGTGCCGCAAGCAATTGATTATTGGTTCGCGCACCAAGAATGGGTGCGACGACGCCCGGACGATCACGCAGCCAAGCCAAGGCCACCTCGGTGGGTGAAGCGCCAAGACCTTCGGCCGCGGTGGCCAGCGCGTCAACAATGCGTCGCCCGCGATCTTCAAGGTAGATCTGGATCCAGCCCGCAGTCTCGGCATTTCCACCGCGCGAGTCACTGGGGGTGTTGTGACGATATTTACCCGTCAATACGCCTCTACCAAGGGGTGACCATGGCAATAGCCCTAGCCCAAGTGATTGGGCAGCGGGCACTATCTCACGCTCGATCCCTCGCTCAAGGAGTGAGTACTCCATCTGGGCGGTAACGATAGGCGCCCGCCCGGGCACCGCACGCTGCCAGGTTGCAGCCCTTGCCACCTGCCACCCTGAGTAGTTCGAAACACCTACATAGCGCACCTTGCCACTTTGAACGGCGTCGTCGATAGCGCTAAGTGTCTCCTCCATCGGGGTGCTGGGATCCCATGCGTGCATTTGCCATAAATCAATGTGATCGGTGCGCAGCCTGCGAAGTGAAGTGTCGAGTGCTGCGAGAATATGGCCACGTGAGGCGTTGAACTTCCGTTCCGATCCGAGCGTGGAAACCGCCTTGGTGGCGAGCACCACCTGGTCGCGGGCGCCGAACTCCGCCAAGAGTTCACCCAGCATTTCTTCGGAAGCCCCGTCGGCATAAGTATCGGCGGTATCCACCAAGGTGCCCCCGGCGTCCAAAAACACGGCGAGTTGATCGCGCGCTTCATATTCATCGGTGGTTCGGCCCCAGGTCATGGTGCCCAGGCCAAAACGGCCTACCCATAATCCAGATCGCCCTAGGGGCCGTTGCTCCATGAAGACACGTTACCCCGTGACATAGGCTCACGGCATGAAACTAGGTGTCAATTTGGGTTACTGGGGTGCGGGCAACGACGCTGACAACCTGGAACTGGCACGTGTTGCCGACCGGCTTGGTTATTCGGTGGTCTGGGCTGCTGAGGCATATGGCTCCGACGCGGCAACGGTGCTCGCCTGGATCGGGGCCCAAACATCGAAGATTGATCTTGGCGCCGCGGTATTCCAGATCCCCGGCCGCACCCCGGCAAACACCGCCATGACGTCGGCGACCTTGGATTCACTATCGGGTGGTCGATTTCGCCTCGGGCTTGGGGTGTCGGGCCCGCAAGTATCAGAGGGCTGGCACGGGGTGCGTTTCGATAAGCCTTTGCAGCGCACCCGCGAGTATGTCGACATTGTGCGGTTAGCCCTATCGCGACAAAAGGTTAGTTACGCCGGTGAGTTTTTCACCCTCCCGCTGCCAGATGGCCCCGGTAAAGCTCTGACACTCACCGTGCACCCGGTGCGTGCAGAGATCCCAATTTATCTGGCGGCGATCGGTCCTAAGAATCTGGAACTTGCCGGTGAGATTGGTGATGGTTGGCTGGCTATCTTTTATTCACCGGAGCATTCGGGTGAGTCGGCTACTGCCATCACCGCGGGTAGGGCGAAGTCGGGTAAAACAATCGAGGGCTTTGATGTGGTGCCGACAGTGCCAGTCGTTATCGGCGATGACATTGAGGAATGTTCTAACTTCGTGCGGGCGTATTCGGCGCTATACATCGGCGGCATGGGCTCGCGGGAAAAGAACTTCTACAATCAACTGGCCACCCGCATGGGTTATGAGCAAGAGGCAATCGAGATTCAAGACAAGTATCTAGCCCGAGACTACGCAGGTGCCGCGGCAGCAGTACCGCTTAATTTCATCGATCAAACGGCTTTGATCGGCCCGCGTGATCGTATTCGTGATCGACTTTCTGCATACTCCGACGCGGGCGTCGGCACCTTATCGGTCGCCATCTACTCGGGCACTTTGGACGAGCGCGTTGCCAGCCTGCGAACGATGGCCGAGATTCTTGATGAGTCGGGTCTGGCTTCTTAACGATGTCGTGGTTTGAAGCCGTCTTCCTGGGAGTTGTACAGGGCTTAACCGAGTTCCTGCCGATTTCCTCGAGCGCGCACATTCTTGTACTTTCGCAGCTGCTTGGCTGGCAAGATCCCGGCGCAGCCTTCACCGCGGTTACCCAAATTGGCACTGAACTTGCTGTAATTGTTTTCTTCTGGCGCGACATCGTGCGCATAGTTCGGACCTGGGCCCGCAGCCTCGTTAATCGTGACCTTCGTTCCAATATTGACGCCCGCATGGGTTGGTACATCATCATTGGCACGCTCCCGATTGCGATACTAGGTCTTGCGTTCTCGAGCCAAATTGAAACCGCCGCCAGAAATCTCTGGCTCGTTGCCTTCACCTTGATTTTCTTCGGATTGATACTCGGCTGCGCTGATCGCATCGGGAGTAAAATTCGCACTCTGAGCGCGCTCAATGGAAGGGACGGCGTCCTCTTGGGTTTTGGCCAAGCGCTGGCCTTGATCCCGGGGGTGTCAAGATCCGGTGCCACCATTTCGGTCGGACTTTTCTTGGGCTACACCCGTGAGGCGGCAGCGCGCTATGCGTTCTTATTAGCCGTGCCCGCGGTCCTGGCATCCGGGCTGTATGAAACTACCAAAATCGGCTCAGACTCCTCGGTAACTTGGGGCCCCACCATCTTGGCAACCGTCATCGCGTTCTTTGTTGGTCTCGCGGTCATTGCTTGGTTGCTTCGCTGGGTATCAACGCGGTCATACACCCCGTTCGTTATCTACCGGATCGCGGCGGGCGCCCTCATTATTGTTTTGTTAACCACCGGAAAGTTGACAGCCTGAGAGCGGCCTATAGCCAACCGGATTTCTTGAAGGCCCTGAATAAAAAGACGCAGATAATGCCCATAACTCCAAGTACCACCGGGTAGCCATAGCGTTCGTGCAACTCTGGCATATTGTCAAAGTTCATGCCGTAAATGGCGGCAATCATTGTTGGCACCGCCGCAATGGCAACGTAGGCACTTATCTTTCGCATATCCCGGTTCTGTTGCAGGTCTTGTAGTGACGTCGAGGCGACCAGCATTGTCATGAGCAAATTATCCGAGGTGTCGACCGAGTCTGAAACCCTTAGTAGGTGGTCACCGATATCTTGAAAATAGGGCTTCAATTCTGCCGGAATATACATTCGATCACCCTGCGAAAAATCATGTGCGGTGATAAGCAAAGGTACGATTGCTCGGCGTATTTCAACATTTTCACGCTTGAGCCGGTAAATCCTATTTGCATTATTCGCAATTGAAGTCTGCGCGAATACGTCAGATTCGACCTCTTCAACATCTTCGGCCACGCTATCGCTGACCGATAGGTACCTGTCAACAGCAGCGTCCAAAATCGCATAGAACACTGACAGCGGCCCGTGGGCTCGTAGACTCGGGCTCGCCTCAATTCGATGCCGAATGTCATCTAATTGACCGATGCTGCCGTGTCGAACTGTGACCACAAACCAGGGACCGATGAATATGGCCAATTGCCCGGTGTGAACATCTGACGTGCTCTCTACGTAATCCAGTAATTTGAGGATAGCCAGACCGTGACCACTTTCGTTCAACTCAATTTTTGCTCTTTGTTGCGGATTGGCCGCATCTTCTACCTGCAAATGCGGCAGCTCAAATGCCTCCGCAATCAGTTCCATCTCAGGTTTGGTCGGCTCAAAAACCCCGAGCCACACAAAACTTTCAGCATTTTCGCGACACTGGGTAACCAATTCGTGCAGCGCCGTCCGCAGGTGGGGATCGCCGGGTTCTTGCCAACTGTGAGCACCGATTGCGGGGATTACGCCCTCTGCGGAATACAAGCCCATGGCCTTGATCACGTCCGCATTCTGCCTTACTTGCCCGGGCCATCTACGCTCAGCAGGTGACCACGTTGATCCTCGTCCGCCATGGACGCACCAAAGCCAATACCGAAGGGGTGCTGGCGGGTTGGACCCCCGGTGTTTTCTTGGATGATCTTGGGGAGCAGCAAGCGGTAGCAGTCGGTGAGCGACTGGCGATCTTGCCGCTTAGCGCGGTCATCGCGTCGCCACTAGATCGCACACAGCAGACCGCGGATGCAATCTGTGAATTTCAGCCGGTGGCCACGGCGCGCCACACCGATGACCGGATAGGTGAATGCCAATACGGTGACTGGACGGGTAAAAAAATCAGCGAGTTGTCCAAGGATCCAATGTGGCAGGTCGTGCAGGCACACCCCAGCGCGGCAGTTTTCCCGGGGGCGGCGGGGGAGTCAATGGCGTCCATGCAACATCGAGCGGTGCGCGCTGTTCGTGATTGGAACCTGACACTTGGTGACTCCGCGATCTATGCGGTAGTTAGTCACGGCGACGTCATCAAGGCAATTGTTGCGGATGCCCTCGGAATGCACCTTGATCAGTTTCAGCGAATTCAGATCGACCCCTGCTCCATCAGCGTTATTCGATACACCGCCACTAGGCCGTTTGTCTTGCGCACAAATGATTCTGGCGGAGACCTATCAAATCTTAAGCCGCAGGCACACAAGGCGAAGCGGAAACGCTCGTCGAGCAAACTCAGTTCTAGCGACGCGGTTATTGGTGGAGGTGCCGGCTAGTGGCGCGTCAAGTTTTCAACTTCACTGAGCCAGCACGATTTGTGGTTGGCACCGTAGGCATGCCGGGGGAGCGCACTTTCTTCCTGCAGGCACGCCAAGGCAATCTAGTCACAAGTGTCGTTATCGAGAAGCAGCAGGCTTTGGTACTGGCCGAGCGAACCGATCAATTGCTCGATGAGGTACGAGAGACCCGCATACCCATCGTGGACATTCCGTCCGTGGCGCGTGTCGAGGATATTGATATTGCCGCGCTGGATCTGCCGATCTTCGAGGAGTTCAAGGTCGGCGCGATGGCCCTCGGGTGGGATGAAGCAACTTCAAAAGTAGTTATTGAAGCCCATGCGGTAGCCCCCGATGGTGACCAAGTCCCGGAAATTGCAGATGACGATCTCGAAGGAGTAGACACGTTACGTGTTTGGCTTAGCCCTTCGCAGGCGCGCAGTTTTGCCGAGCGCGCGCGTGCTGTTGCCGCCGCAGGTCGGCCTCCGTGCCCTTTCTGCAATCAACCACTAGACCCAGAGGGCCACATTTGCCCGCGGGCGAATGGCTACCGACGACGCTCATGATTTCGTCAGCGAGTGATTGGATTAATTCGAAGGCGCTAATTCAAGCGTTGACTTCGGGTGAACTCGAAGTTGAGGGCCGGTTGATCGGTGCCTCAAACGGTGCCCTTCGTTGCGTGGTGCCGATTACCCCTGATAGCTCGGTGCGGTGTGTCTATAAGCCGGTAGCCGGCGAAAGACCTCTTTGGGATTTCCCCGAAAACACTTTGTCAATGCGCGAAGTGGCGAGTTATGAAATGTCAGAAGCACTCGGGCTTCATGTGGTGCCACCAACGGTATGGCGCACTGAAGGCCCGGCTGGTCCTGGGATGTGTCAGGTATGGATCGATGAAGTCGCAGAGATTCAGCTGGTTGCCGTGCTGCCAGGTGGGGAAGATCTCACGAATTGGCTCCACGTTTTTGACGGCAGTGACGAGCACGGTGGCGTTGTCTCACTGGTGCATGCCCGTGATGTAACCCTCCAGAAAGTGGCCCTGCTCGATGCGGTTATCAACAACGCCGATCGCAAGGGCGGCCATCTACTAGTTGATGAGCAGCAGCGGGTCTGGGCAATCGATCACGGGGTCAGTTTTAGTACCGAAGAGAAACTGCGCACGGTGCTGTGGGGTTGGGCCGGAAAGTCACTACCCAATGATTTAGCGGCACCGGTGGCGGCGCTCCGTGAAATGCTTTCAACCGGGATCCCAGAATCGGTAACCGGGTGGCTAAGCACCGATGAGGTTGAGTCCTTAGAAATCCGGATCAAGGGGTTGCTAGCCGACGGCACTTTTCCGGTGCCATCGGCAGATTGGCCAGCTATCCCTTGGCCGGTCTTCTAATGCCCTTCGGCTGGGCACGGCAGAGCCGGCACCTAGGTAGAATGCGGTAGTGAAATCTTGGCGGGGTGAACCGGTGCCAGTGTTACCTGGGCCAGAGCTACCCGGTAGGCGCCTTCCGCTGCGGCTATTTGATACGGCGACCCGTGAAATTCGCCCCACAGCTCCTGGAAAGACCGCGACCATGTACGTCTGCGGGATCACCCCGTATGACGCGACACATATTGGGCATGCGGCGACTTACGTCGCCTTTGATGTGCTGCAACGCTGTTGGCGCGATAGCGGTCATGACGTCAAGTACGTGCAAAACGTCACCGACATCGACGACCCGCTTCTTGAGCGAGCCGCCGCCCTTGGTGAAGATTGGCGAACGATAGCCGAGCGCGAGACTGAAGTATTTCGCGAAGACATGTCTGCTCTCAATGTGATCCCACCGGCTGACTACATCGGTGCGGTGGAGGCCATTCCCTCGGTGGCCGATCATGTTGGCCGGCTGCAGGAGTTGGGTGCGGTCTACTCGGTCGAAAATGACCTCTACTTCTCGGTACATTCGGATCCGCAATTCGGGTCAATAACGCAATTGTCTGAGGCTCAGATGGTTGCAGAATTCGCCGAGCGCGGGGGTGACCCAGAACGAGCGGGTAAGCGTCATCCACTTGACTGCCTGGTTTGGCAAGCAGCCCGACCTAATGAGCCAGCCTGGGACACCCACTTAGGCCGCGGGCGTCCCGGTTGGCACATTGAGTGTGTAGCAATTGCTCTGGATTACCTGGGGATGCCAATAGACGTGCAGGGGGGTGGCAGTGATCTATCGTTTCCCCACCACGAGATGGGCGCTTCGGAGGCGCAGGTGCTAAGGAGCAGTTGGCCATATGCACGGCACTATGTGCATACGGGAATGGTGGCATGGCAAGGTCACAAGATGTCGAAATCCCGTGGAAATCTAGTTTTTGTCTCGCGCTTACGCCGCGATGGTGTTGATCCGATGGCGATTCGCCTTGCCCTCCTCACCCATCACTACCGAAAGGATTGGGCGTGGACCGAGGAAGGCCTGTCCGAGGCTGTGGAACGGCTAGCCCGCTGGCGGGCGGCTACCGCGATGTCGTCCGGCCCCAGCGCTGCACCTTTGTTAGCAAGGGTCCGCGAGCTTTTGAGTGACGATATGCAAACCCCCACGGCACTTGATGCCATCGATCACTGGGTCAGTGAGGCAAGTTCCAATGGCGGAAGTGACATGGGCGCGCCTTCGCAGGTGGCGAAACTCTGTGATGCCCTGCTTGGCGTCCGTTTAGCTTGAGGTTTTCTCGTCGTGCCCACCGAATTCTTTGCGCATGGCACTAAGGATTTTGTTCGCGAAAAGAGCTGAACCCTGTGATTCAAAACGCTCATAGACCGAAGCGGCCAACACGGGTGTCGGAACACCCTCCTCAATACCCGCGATAAGCGTCCAGCGGCCTTCTCCGCTATCGGAGACGCGGCCGCCGAACTCTGTTAGTTCAGGGGAGGCCTGCAAGGCCTGCGCCGTTAGATCGAGTAACCAAGACTCAACAACGCTGCCACGACGCCAAAGTTCAGCGACCGCCGGCACGTCAATCTCGTATTGGTAGAACTGTGGATCACTCAACGGCGCGGTTTCGGCATCTTGATCGCGTTGCCCCAAGCCGGCATTTGCGTGTTTAAGTACATTTAGCCCTTCAGCGTAGGCGGCCATCAACCCGTACTCAATACCGTTATGAACCATCTTGACGAAGTGACCGGCGCCACCGGGACCGCAGTGCAGCCAGCCGCGCTCCTGCGGGGTCGGCTCCCCACTGATGCCCGGGGTCCGGGGGGCTGCCTCGAAGCCAGGCGCGATGGCGTTCCAGAGGGGGATAAGGCGGTCGACGCTTTGCTTCGGCCCACCGATCATGAGGCAAAAACCTCGATCAAGGCCCCAAACGCCACCGGATGTCCCTACATCTAGGTAGTCAATACCTTTGGATGCGCAAAGTGCGCCGCGGCGAATATCGTCGCGGTAATACGAGTTGCCACCGTCGATGATTGCATCACCCGGCTCAAGTAGCCCGGTCAATTCAGTAACCACCTGTTCGGTTATCGCACCGGCTGGCACCATGACCCAAACCGCACGCGGGGTCGGAAGTGCCGCCACCAGAGCTTTTAAGGAGTCGGCCCCGGTGGCACCTTGCGCTGCTAGCGCGGAAACAGCCGCAGGTGCGTGGTCATAAACCACCGACTCGAGGCCGGCCCGCATGGCTCGTTGGACCAACCCGTTACCCATACGGCCTAAGCCGACCATGCCAAATGTCAATTTTGTTCCTCTATCTGACATCGCGACTCCTAAATTAGGTGGGCGAGTTCGCCCGGATGAACGCTAGTGGAAGGCTTGACTCATGACAGCGAACCCATCAGCTAGCCCCGCCTGGGCAACTTTAACCGCATCCGCCGCGGTAGTGCCAGATATTCGTTCGATGATAGACGCCGATCCTGAGCGGCCTATTCGTTCGACCGTTAGCGCCGCGGGGATAACCCTTGACTACTCGCGCCAACGTATTACTCCCGAGGCGCTCGACTCACTAATCACGCTGGCTGATCAGCAAGGTGTCTTCACCCGACGTGCTGCGATGTTTGCCGGCGAACACATCAACGTCACGGAAGACCGCGCAGTGCTACACACCGCATTACGACTGCCACGCGAGGCAACCCTTGTGGTTGATGGAGTCGATGTCGTAGCAGAGGTGCATGAAGTTCTTGATCGAATGGGGAGATTTGCCAACGCGGTGCGAAATGGTGATTGGCGCGGTGCTACCGGAAAACGCATAAACGCGGTGGTGAATATAGGTATCGGAGGTTCCGATCTTGGGCCGGCAATGGCCTATGATGCACTGCGCAACTATTCAAAACGCGAGATGACGTTTCGTTTCGTTTCGAATGTAGACCCAACGGATTTGAGCGAAGCAATTTGCGACCTTGACCCAGCGCGCACCTTGTTTGTGATTGCATCTAAGACTTTCTCCACCTTGGAGACGATGACCAACGGGCAGGCAGCGCGCTCATGGCTGGTCGCAGCTCTAGGTGAGAAGGCTGTGGCCAAGCACTTCGTCGCGGTGTCAACTAACACCGAGCTAGTTGAAGCATTCGGTATCGACCGCGCCAATATGTTCGGTTTTTGGGACTGGGTTGGGGGGCGCTATTCCATGGATGCAGCGATTGGGCTGTCAACCATGATCGCTATCGGGCCCAAAGGATTTGCCGCCATGCTCGCAGGTTTCCGCGCCATGGACACCCACTTTGCAACCGAACCTGCGGCCCGCAACCTACCGGTACTCATGGGCCTGCTGGCCGTATGGAATCGCAACTTCCTTGATATCAACACGAATGCGGTCTTACCGTACTCACAATATCTTTCGCGTTTCCCGGCCTATTTGCAACAGTTGACCATGGAAAGTAACGGCAAGAGTATTCGCTTAGATGGCTCGGCGGTTACGTACGAAACCGGAGCCATCGTTTGGGGTGAGCCAGGCACTAACGGTCAGCATTCGTTTTATCAACTGATTCACCAGGGCACAAGTCCGGTTGCCTGCGACATTATTGTGATCGCGCAGAGCGACAACCCGCTCGGTGATCAGCAGAAGATTCTCATCGCAAATGCGCTTGCGCAGGCAGCTGTGCTTTCGCGCGGGCGAACCCTTGACGAGGTAACCTCAGATGGCACTGAGGCTGCCCTGGCTCCGCACAAGGTAATGCCGGGTAATCGGCCGACAACCGTGCTCTCCGCGTCACAACTTGACCCATTCACCCTCGGGGCACTTATTGCACTGTATGAGCACAGTGTTTTCGTTCAAGGTGCGCTGTGGGGTATCAACTCATTTGACCAATGGGGTGTTGAGCTTGGCAAAAAAGTGGCGTTGGGTATTTTGTCAGTGATAAATGGTCAAGGGGACGCCGCATCACTTGATGCAGCAACTCGTCATTCGATTGCAGTGATATCTGAGCAAGGTGCGAGTTAGCGCTCTTCGGCTCCGCGTCTTCTTAAGTACTTCTCAAACTCACGCGCAATGGCTTCACCACTAGCTTCGGGTAGGTCGGCAGTATCGCGAGCTTCTTCAAGCTGCGTGACGTATTCGCCGACTTCTTCGTCCTCCGCGGCCAATTCATCGACGCCGATTTCCCAGGCCCTTGACTCTTCGACCAAATCACCAAGTGGCACCGGAATGTCAAGGAGATCTTCAACGCGACGCACGAGAGCGAGGGTGGCCTTGGGGCAGGGCGGCTGCGCCACATAGTGCGGAACCGCGGCCCAAAGTGAAACAGCCGGGATACCAAAACGCATGCACGCTTCCTGTAAGACACCAACAATCCCGGTCGGCCCTTCGTAATGGGAGGCCTCCAACCCAAGTTCGGCTCCCATGCTGACATCGGTCGAGGTGCCTGTAACCGGTACTGGTCGGGTATGTGGGGTATCGGAAAGGAGGGCCCCCAAAGTTACGACCATGCTGACATCTAGTTCGGCCGCCAAACTCAATATCTCGCGAACAAATTGCTGCCATTTCATGTTTGGCTCAATACCTTGAACCAAGATGATGTCTCGCGGTGCTAGCGGGATGCGTGCCACATATAGCCGGGTACTCGGCCACGTAAGTTGCCGGACTCCGGATTCATCGGTTGAGATATGTGGTCGATTGACTTGATAGTCGTAGTACTCCTCGGAGTCCAAATCCGCGAGCGGCTGCGCGTCCCAAACATCGCAAAGATGGCTAATAGTGCCCGAAGCTGAATCGCCGGCGTCATTCCAACCCTCAAATGCGGCAACTAGAACCGGGTCGACCAACTCGGGTAGATCATCGAACTCGATCAACGAAATCCACCCTTCTGGAATGCCAACAACTCGGTCTCGACCACGGTGTCTATGAGGCCAGCGACCATCGCTGGCCATTGCAAGGGTACGTCGTGTACTGCGCCTTGCCAACGTTGGAGTCGAATGCTCGGGTTAGCGGCGGCCCGTGCGAGCGCCCGCTCGGCTAACTCCATGCCGCCACTTTCACATAGGACCGCCCAGATCGGGCGATCGATGGTTCTTAGGTCAGGGTCAACTGAGTAATCCAGCATCCCGGCAAGAACGCGCAAGTGGCGTTCAAGACCTAGGGTGCTGCCAAACAGGCCGTCAGCCCCCGGACTAAATGTCGGCTCGAGTGCAGCGCGAGTCTCGTCGGACCACCAAGTGGCCATCGGCCCTGATTCGAGCATTTGCCAAAGCTCATTCGATGTCATCGCTAATTGCGGTGGGCGCAGCCTTTCTAAGGTTTCCTCGCGCCCTATTGATTCTGCCAAATCGGCTGGACCCCAAAGCCCACCGTCGATTAGCGCAAGAGCCTTAATTAGATCTGGGAATTCCGCTGCTGCATTAATTGCGACCCATGCTCCCCACGAATGCCCAACCAAGACGACCTGATCCCACCCCAGGGCAGCGCAGATCTCGGCAACATCTAGGGCGCAACGGGGAATTGTGAACTCTAAATTCAGTGGTACATCCGACCGACCGTGACCGCGTTGATCAAGTGCGGCCACTGTGCCGGATCTCATACGGTTAACTACCGGAGCCCAAAACTGGCCTTGCTGTGACAGCCCATGAAGTAGAAGCACGGGGATATCCACTGCACTGGAAGTCCGCCAAAGCCGGAGGGTCAGTTCAGCGCCGTCAGAAACCTCGATGATCTTTAGCTCCGGCGCCGACATGTCGTGAAGGCTATCGGGTTCTGTTATGTACACTTCACCGATCATGGTCGAATCCCTGCGCGAAGCACTTGCCACCCGTGTCGTAGTGGCCGACGGAGCAATGGGCACCATGTTGCAAGCGGCCGACCCAAGTCTTGATGATTTCCAGGGCTATGAGGGCTGCAACGAGATCTTGAATGTGACCCGCCCTGAGGTGGTTGCCGGCATCCATGACGCGTACTTTGAAGTTGGTGTTGACGCCGTCGAGACCAACACCTTTGGGGCGAATTACGCGAACCTTGGCGAGTATGACATTTCAGATCGAATCTATGAGCTAGCGCGCGCCGGCACCGAGATTGCGCGCGAAGTAGCCGACGGTTGGTCAACCCCCGATCGCCCGCGCTGGGTGCTCGGCTCGGTGGGTCCGGGTACCAAACTCCCGTCCCTTGGACACGCGTCATTCGCGCTCTTGCGTGATAACTACCAGACCCAAACCGCTGGGCTGATTGACGGCGGCGCAGATGCCATCTTGATCGAAACTGCCCAGGACCTGCTGCAAGCCAAGGCCGCGGTGATCGGTGCCAAGCGAGCAATAGCCGTAAGTGGCAAAGACATAGTCGTGATTGCTCAAATGACAGTCGAGACCACCGGAACCATGCTGCTGGGCTCTGAGATTGGTGCAGCGCTGACAGCCCTTGAGCCCCTTAAGATCGACATGATTGGTCTTAACTGCGCCACCGGGCCTACTGAGATGAGCGAGCACTTACGCACCCTGTCAAAGACCTCGCCGATCTGGCTCTCCTGCATGCCAAATGCAGGGCTCCCGGTGCTGGCGGCAGGTGGCGCGTACTACCCGCTGACCCCTAGTGAATTGGCCGACGCCCACGATACTTTCACGGCTGAATTCGGGCTTAATTTGGTCGGTGGTTGTTGCGGTACCACCCCCGAGCACCTACGGCACGTAGTAGATCGCGTCCGCGGCCGTGAACTCAAACCACGCAATCCGCATTTCGAAGCCAGCGCCTCTTCGCTTTATCAAGCGGTTCCCTTCCGCCAAGACACCACCTACCTAACCATCGGTGAGCGCACAAATGCTAATGGCTCAAGGGCATTTCGCGACGCAATGTTGGAAGAGAATTGGGATAACTGCGTTGACATCGCACGCGCACAAATCCGCGACGGGGCTCACGTCCTTGACGTCTGCATTGACTACGTGGGCCGTGACGGCGTAGCCGACATGAAGAATCTCGTTAGCCGTTTTGCCACCGCGTCAACGTTGCCACTCATGCTCGACTCAACCGAGGCTTCGGTGGTTCAGGCGGGCCTCGAGATGTTAGGTGGGCGGGCCATTGTCAATTCA
The DNA here is from genome assembly GCA_945870085.1 of Bifidobacterium breve. Taxonomy (GTDB): domain Bacteria; phylum Actinomycetota; class Actinomycetes; order S36-B12; family S36-B12. The sequence continues at coordinate 14,828 of CAMBQX010000026.1, forward strand.
GTCAATTACGAGGATGGCGATGGACCAGAGTCGCGTTTTGGGAAGATCATGCCTCTCGTTCAGGAGCATGGCGCCTCGGT
>CAMBQX010000027.1 GCA_945870085.1 Bifidobacterium breve
GAGGGGTTTAGGGTGCCGCCGATACCGGCCACATCGGGCCGTACCCAACCAACACCAAGTGCGAGCCGACCAGTTGGCGCTGAACTTACTGGGGTAGCAATATCAATATTTGGCATCAGATTTACGTCCTTTGCGTCAGTAAATGTGGAGAGGCTAGCGGCGCCAAGATGGTCCACTGAGTTCAGTTGAACACCAAACCCGCCAAATGGCAATAGCAAAACTCCCATTCCCAGGCGCAAGATAACGGTGCCAAGTACTTTGCCCATTAATCCGGGTTCAAACACCCCGATTTGCAGGCTGGGCTTTAGTTTAGGGTTGCGTCATGACGTTATTCGATGACGGGCTGTCCCCGCAGCGGGCTTCCGCCCCGCTGGCAGTGCGAATGCGCCCACGAACTATCGATGAGGTCATCGGGCAAGGCGGTGTTCTGCAGCCAGGATCCCCGCTGCGAACGATGCTGGAGAGTTCAACTCACAGTGTGTCGGTTATTTTGTGGGGCCCCCCTGGTACCGGCAAGACGACCCTAGCCTCCCTGGTGTCATTGGCTTCGGGGCGAACCTTTACGCAACTTTCCGCGGTCACCGCTGGGGTAAAGGATGTGCGGGAGGTCATTGACACCGCCCGCGACCAATTAGCAATGCACGGACGTGGCACCGTCTTATTCATTGATGAGGTGCATCGTTTCTCAAAGAGTCAACAGGACGCATTATTGCCAGCGGTTGAAAATGGTTGGGTGACTTTAATCGCGGCCACGACCGAAAACCCGAGTTTCTCGGTGATCGCGCCACTGCTATCCCGTAGTGTGGTGATTACCCTCCAACCCCTTACCGAACCGGATTTGGAAGTACTAATTCGCCGTGCTGTTAGTGATGCACGGGGACTTGCTGATCGGGTCACCATCTCAGATGAAGCTGTATTCGCTTTGGCGCGAATGTCAATTGGGGATGCGCGAAGGGCACTCACAGCCCTAGAAGCCGCTTCGGCACCACTGCTTCCAGTCGGGGGTGGGGTTCTGGAACTGGAAAATATTGAACAAGCGGTGCAGCATGTGGCACTTAGGTATGACAAAGATGGTGATCAGCACTATGACGTGATCAGTGCTTTCATTAAAAGTGTGCGCGGAAGTGATGTAGATGCGGCCCTCCACTACTTAGCTCGCATGCTTGAATCCGGAGAAGACCCAAGGTTTGTGGCTCGACGTTTGATGATCTTGGCTAGTGAAGACATCGGGATGGCTGACTCGAGTGTGTTGCAGACCGCGGTTGCCGCTGCCTCCGCTGTCGCCTTAGTTGGCATGCCAGAGGCGCAGATTATTTTGGCCCATGCCACGATCCACGCCGCTCTTGCAGCAAAATCAAATGCCGTGGTGCTCGCGATTGGGGCAGCGACCGGTGACGTGAAGCGTGGGGCTGTTGGGTCAGTGCCCCCTTGGCTACGAGATGCCCACTACCCGGGTGCTGCGGCACTGGGCCACGGCCAGACCTACATTTACCCGCACGATTTACCCGGTGGTGTCGCCGAGCAGCAGTACCTACCCGATATTTTGGCCGGGTCGCATTACTACCAGCCCACCACACATGGGGCCGAGGCCCACTGGGCGCAGGTGGCCGCACGTCTAGAGCAAGCGCGGCGCGGGGAGCCGGCCGGATAAGGTTGGGCCCAAAGCATTCAGGAGTCACTAGCCGGTTTGGGAGTAGTCGTGCGCAGGTTGTTTTGGACCGCGGTAGGTGCTGCGGGCGGGGTGGTCCTCTACCGCCAAGGACAAAAATTCTTGGCTGATGCTCGAGAGCATGGCGTAGTCGCCAGCGCCCAGCAGGTCGGGCTTTCCGCCGCTTCCACTTTGGCCACCGCCCGCGCTTTAATTGCCGGTGAGAACCGAGTCGCCCCGCGTGCGGTGCCGGGGCGAGCCGCGTCAAAGGTACGTGGCTGATGGATTCCGCTGAGATTAGAAGTCGTTTCCTGCGTTACTTTGCGGATCGCGGGCATCAAATCGTGCCATCGGCTTCATTACTTCTTGACGACCCGACCCTGCTATTTGTTAATGCCGGCATGGTGCCTTTTAAGCCCTATTTCTTAGGCGAGGCACCGGCGCCATATCCGCGGGCTACCAGCGTGCAAAAAGTCGTTCGAACCCTCGATATTGAAGAGGTTGGTAAGACGACTCGGCACGCCTCGTTCTTTCAGATGGCAGGCAACTTTTCCTTCGGCGATTACTTTAAGGCTGAAGCGATTCCATTCGCTTGGGATCTACTAACCAGATCGATCGCAGACGGCGGGTACGGGTTCCCTGAGGATCGATTGTGGGCAACGGTCTACCTAGATGATGACGAAGCCATCGACATTTGGCATAAGCAGGTCGGTTTACCACTTGATCGTATTCAGCGCCGTGGCATGGCTGATAATTTCTGGTCGATGGGGGTTCCGGGCCCATGCGGTCCTTGCTCGGAAATCTATTACGACCGAGGAAGCGAGTACGGCTTAGATGGTGGGCCGGTTGTTGATGAAGACCGTTATCTCGAGGTCTGGAACCTGGTCTTCATGCAGTCAGAGCGTGGTGCGGGGCCGGCAAAAGAGGACTACCCGATTCTCGGGGATCTGCCTGCTCAAAATATTGATACTGGCATGGGCCTAGAGCGCATGGCTGCGTTACTTCAAGGGGTTGAAAATATCTATGAAATCGACACCACACTAGGGATTCTAGATCGGGCATGTGAACTATCCGGGGCGGTTTACGGCCAAAATGCCAAGGACGATGTCGCACTCCGCATAGTCGCTGATCACGCTCGCACCTGCGCCTTCCTGATCGGCGATGGCGTGATACCCGGTAATGAGGGTCGCGGCTATGTCTTGCGCCGCATCATGCGCCGAACCATTCGGATGATGAGGCTCTTGGGCGCCGGTGACCCTGCGATGCCTGACTTGATTGATGCCACCGTGCTGGCAATGGCCCCGCAGTACCCAGAACTAAACGATGAAGCCAACCGCATCAGACAGATCGCGGCTGGTGAAGAAGCCGTATTCTTGCAAACACTGAAGACCGGCACGACAATATTTGATGATGCTGTGCAGCAGGTTAAGGATCGCGGCAGCAAGACATTGCCGGGGGCCAAAGCTTTCGCGCTTCATGACACCTACGGGTTTCCCTTTGATCTCACCCTTGAGATGGCCGCCGAGCAAGGCCTAGCAGTCGATGAAGACGCCTTCCGTCAATTAATGGGGCAGCAGCGTGAACGCGCAAAGGCCGATGCCCGTGATCGCAAAGTGGGCTTGACCGCTACCACCGAATATCGCGATATCTTGCAGGTTGGCGGCACTACAGAATTCACCGGCTATCTTGAAGCCGCGAGTGATGCAACAGTTATCGGTTTACTCCGCGATGGAGTCACGGTGCCGACCGCAGGCCTTGGTGAGCACGTTGAAGTCATCTTGAACCGTAGCCCTTTTTATGCCGAAGCCGGTGGGCAATTGGGTGACCACGGCCGCATCGTCACAGCCGATGGCGGGGTCGTTGAGATCTACGACGTACAAGTTCCGGTCCCGGGATTGTTCGTGCATCGTGGTGAGGTGGTAGTCGGTGAAATCGTGCAAGGTGCGGTGGTTACTGGCGAAGTCGACGTCGCTCGGCGCAAGGCCATCTCGCGGGCACACACTGCTACCCATTTGATCCACCGGGCTTTTCGCGAGCGTCTTGGTGACACCGCAACACAAATGGGTTCGGAGAACGCTCCGGGTCGAATTCGATTTGACTTCCCGAGCCCAACTCCGGTCGGTGCTTTGGTTCTTCAAGAAGTTGAAGCCCGTGTCAACGAGGTGCTTCTTGATGACCTAGAAGTAAGTGCGCAGTTAATGACTCAGCCGGAGGCTAGGGCTATGGGAGCGATGGCGCTCTTCGGTGAAAAGTACGGTGATCAGGTGCGCGTGGTTTCGGTAGGCAACTGGGCCCATGAGCTTTGTGGTGGTACGCACGCCCTGAGATCAGGGCAATTGGGTGTGGTGACATTCTTGTCCGAAGGGTCGATCGGTACCGGGGTGCGGCGTCTTGAGGCTCTTGTAGGTGCTGATGCATACACCTATTTAGCACGTGAGCATGTACTGGTAAATCGCCTAACTGATTTGCTGAAAGCGCCAAGTGATGAGCTAGTCGAACGTATCGAACGCACAATAGGTGCGCTGAAGGATGCTGAACGCGATCTAGCCAAGGTTAAGAGTGCGCAACTGGTGGCCGGGATCGATGCCATTATCGGTGAGGGCCGTGAAATCGGTGAAGTCCGCGTGTGGGCATTTGAAGCACCCGCTGGTACGAGTGCCGGAGAACTTCGTGAACTAGTTATCAAGGGCCGCGGCCGTAATCGCCCAGATATTCCAGTGGTCCTTGTCGGTAGTGCTATCGCTGACAACAAAGTATCGATGGTAGCCGCGGCTAATCCACGTGCGATTGAACTGGGGCTAACGGCCAGTTGGCTACTGAATATTGCACTTGCCGGGGTGGGTGGCCGGGGCGGAGGCAAGGATGATCTCGCTCAGGGAGGTGGGCCCGAAGTAGGCGGTGTAGTCAAGGCATTTGGTCTGGTCGAGACCGCGATTGCGAAGCGGCTAGGCGGCTGAGGGTGACCGGGGTCCATATGGCCTGCGATGTCGGCAGCGTCCGCATAGGAGTTGCCCGAAGTGACCCGGGTGGGGTTCTGGCTTTTCCGCTGGACGCGATTGCCGCAGGGCCAGATGCTATTGCGCAATTGGATGCACTGATAACCGAGTACGAAGCCGTCGGCGTAATTATCGGATTACCCTTAAACATGGATGGTACGGCCGGAACTGCTGCGCAATCGGCTCAAGTGTGGGCAGCGCAGGTGGCAGATGCTGTTTCTGTGCCTGTTGAGCTCTTGGATGAACGCTTGACAACGGTGCAGGCCCAACGCGGATTACACGAGGCGGGGCGCACGGTTCGCTCCTCGCGAGCGGTGATCGATAGTGCGTCTGCGGTAGTGCTCCTGCAGTCATATTTGGATACTTCGCGGAAGGCATCCAGTGAGTCAGCTGAATAGCATGATGAGTTCTGGTTCGCTGCCCCCATCGGCGAATAAGCGCAGCATTAGCCGTCGCATAGTCTTACTGCTACTTCTTGTCTTACTCGCTGGCCTAATTTGGGGCGGTTTCTCAATACTCCGTGGTTCGACAACTACCTCGGATTATGTTGGTGCAGGTACATCTGATGTAGTGGTCGTGGTTGAACGCGGGGATTCCCTTCGGGTGATTGCCGAGAAACTTCGGACCGCTGACGTCGTCATGAGCGTGGAATCTTTCTTGGCGGCGGTAAGTGCCGACGATCGCGCGTCGAGTATCGGACCTGGTAAATACATCATGCACGATCAGATGAGTGGGGCTTTAGCGCTAGCGCTGATGTTGGACCCCACTTCGCGCGAACTAAACCAAATGGTCTTGCCTGAGGGTCTAACGCTGGATGAAACCGTGGCTATTGCAAGTAAAGCTACGGGCCTTGCTAAGGCCAATTTCAAAGATGCGCTCAAGGCCCCTGGCGAACTTGACCTGCCAACTTATGCCGAGGACCGCCCGGAAGGTTTTCTATTTCCGGCCACCTATGACTTATCCGGTGACGAGACTGCTGCTGATGTGCTGCGTGTGCTCGTCAATCGATTCGCGCAAACAAGTGCAGATGTCGGGCTCGAGAGTCGGGCGGCGGCGGTTGGTAGAACACCCTACGAAGTTCTTACGATCGCATCGTTATTGCAGGCTGAGGGTTTGCCAAATGACTTTGCCAAAGTAGCTCGCGTGATTTACAACCGACTTGACGCGCAGATGCCACTGCAACTTGACGCGACTGTGTCGTATGCATTGGGGATAAATGACATTTTACTCGATGAGGAGCAACTGTCTACTGAGTCGCCATACAACACATATATAAATGTGGGCCTGCCGCCTACGCCTATCAACTCACCCGGTGAAGCAGCGATCGATGCTGCGTTGGCACCTGCCAGTGGCAAGTGGCTGTATTTCGTGACGGTAGATCCGCAGGCTGGCATCACAAAATTCACCAAGTCATACGACAAGTTCTTGCAGCTCAAAGCGCAGTTCCAAGCTAATCTCGCAAAGTCAACAAGTGAGTAGTGCACCAGGGATGCGAGCAGCTGTGCTCGGTTCACCAATAGCTCATAGCCTGTCTCCGGTCATTCATCGGGCCGCCTACCAAGCTTTGGGGCTGGACTGGAGTTATGAGGCTCTCGATGTGAATTCACTTCAACTGCCGAAGTTTCTTTCGGACTTGGATGAATCTTGGGCTGGCCTGTCGTTGACAATGCCACTTAAGGAGACGGTCATTGAGCATCTCAATGAAGTTGACGAATTGGCAAGGCGGGTGCGAGCAGTAAATACGGTGCTCCCGACTGAGCGTGGGTTGCTTGGCATAAATACCGATGTCTACGGGATGGTCCAAGCACTGAATGCGGCTGGCCTCAAGGTGTGCTCGACCGCAACGATTCTTGGTGCCGGGGCAACAGCACGAAGTGCGGTGGCGGCCGCGGCCGCAATGGGTGTTACTTCAATAACCGTCTGTGCGCGCCGTCTTGCTGCGGCGCTAGATGTCTGCGCGGTGGCCGCTGAATTTGGGGTAATCGCTAACGCACGAGACCTTGAGCCGGCAGCTTATTTACTCACAGCGGATCTAATAATAAGCACATTGCCCGGAGATATCGCCGCGCATTGGGTTCCCTGCGTCGGAGCTGGGGCAGGAGCCTTGCAAGATGTCTCTTATCATCCGTGGCCATCTCCGTTAGCCGGCGCCTGGCCCACAAAAGTCATTGCTAGCGGTCGTGATCTACTACTTTGGCAGGCGGCGGAGCAAGTGCACCTAATGACTGGGCGAGATGCTCCGGTGCTACAGATGCGGGCTGCGCTCGATGCAGCTTGAGCAGAACGCCCTGAGATGAGCATGGTTTTTGAAATCGCGGCTTGGCTCATCTTCGCGGGGTTTGGGTTTGCGCTGTCGGTAATTGATATTCGCGAGCATCGATTGCCCAATAATTTGGTGGCGGTCGCGGCCCTCGCGGGGCTGGCCGCGGTGGCGGCAAGTGCGATTAGCTCCGGCGATCCTGGTTCGCTGGTGCGCGCGGTGCTCGGGGCGGTGATGGTATTTGGAGCCCTACTAGTGATGGCACTAATTGCGCCAAGTGGCTTAGGGATGGGTGATGTCAAACTTGGTGCGGTCACGGGGCTTTATTTGGGCTGGTTGGGCTGGTCCTGGCTTTTTTGGGGCACCTTCATTGGATTTGCTATTGGTGCGGTGTGGGCGGTGGCGCTAATCCTGCTAAAAAAGGCCCAAAGTTCAACCCCGCTTGCTTTTGGCCCTTTTTTGATCCTCGGTGTCGCGGTCAGCGCCCTGCTCGCTATCTGAAAGGATGGGGGCATGGTGCGCTGGCTCACGGCAGGTGAATCCCACGGGCCGGCCCTCGTCGCGATTATCGAAGGGCTCCCCGCCGGAATCTTGGTGACCACCGCCGATATTGATATTGACCTAGCTAGGCGCCGGCTAGGAGCCGGGCGTGGGGCCCGGATGAAATTCGAGCGCGATGAGATGCGCTTTTTGGGCGGGGTCCGCCATGGAGAGTCAATGGGTGGTCCGATCGCCATCGAGGTTGGTAACAGCGAGTGGGCCAAGTGGGAAACCGTGATGGCCCCCGACCCGGTTGATGCAGAGGTACTAGCGCAGTTGGCCCGGAATGCTCCACTTACCCGGCCAAGGCCTGGGCACGCTGATTTAGTGGGGATGCAAAAGTATGGATTCGACGACGCCCGACCGGTACTCGAACGCGCTAGTGCGCGCGAGACCGCGGCCCGGGTCGCACTCGGTGCGGTGGCTCGATCGTTCCTGCGCCAGGTCGCTGGCATCGAAGTTTTGAGCCATGTCGTTCGCATTGGTTCGGTTGAGGTTGCTAGCGGGGTGGTGCCATCAATTACTGACGGAGGCCGCATCGACGAGAGCGCGGTGCGCTGTGTTGACGAAGTCCAAGCGGCTGCCATGGTCGAAGAGATCGCGAATGCGCATCGAGATGGCGATACTTTGGGCGGTGTAGTGGAGGTCGTTGCATTTAACCTCCCACCGGGTCTGGGAAGCCATGTGCACTGGGACCGAAGGCTGGACTCCAAACTTGCCGGTGCGCTGATGGGTATCCAGGCGGTCAAGGGTGTTGAAGTCGGTGACGGCTTTGGGCTGGCCGCGGTGCGCGGATCATTGGCTCAAGATGAAATCGTCAATGCCGATGATCGTCTGGTGCGAACATCAGGTAAATCCGGTGGTACCGAGGGCGGGATGTCGACCGGCGAAGTACTTCGTGTGCGCGCCGCGATGAAACCGATTTCGACGATCCCGAAAGCTTTGCGCACCGTTGACGTTGCAACTGGTGAAGCGGCACCGGCAATCAATCAGCGCTCAGATGTGTGTGCGGTCCCGGCCGCCGGTATTGTGGCAGAAGCAATGGTGCTCCTGGTACTTGCCGATGCCGTGCTAGAGAAGTTCGGTGGAGATAGCGTTGCCGAAACTAAGCGCAACCATGATTCATATCTAGCCAATTTACAGATCCGATGACTTCGAGTGCGGTGCCAACTACTAAGCCCGTGCTTGTGCTGGTCGGAGCGCCCGGCGCGGGCAAGTCCAGTATTGGCCGTAGGGTTGCGAGTCGACTTAATGTCCCATTCGTAGACACCGATCAACTAATTGAGAGTTCCGCGGGTATGAGTGTGTCGGATATCTTCGTGACCCTTGGCGAGGCCGAATTTCGCCGCATTGAGCAGGAGACTGTCGCTGGTGCTTTGCGCGAACAAAATGGGGTAATTGCGCTGGGTGGCGGCGCAGTGATGAACGCAAGCACTAGCGCGCTACTCGGTCAGCAATGCGTTATTTGGCTCCGCGTAAATGTGTCTGATGCGGTTAACCGAGTCGGCATGAATACTGCCCGTCCGCTACTTCTCGGAAATGTGCGCGGTCAATTAAAGTCCCTGATGGAGGAGCGCACTTCAACTTATGAAGCCGTTAGCACCTACATAGTTGACACATCAGGCAAATCTTTAAAGGTGGTGGCCGATGAGGTCGCGGCGCTCGTTGGAGGTCATGGTAATGACTGATTCGACTTGCATTACGGTGCGCGCGGAGCACTCCTACGAAGTTCATATTGGCTCCGGGTGCATAAATTTGCTTCCTGCGATGCTTACCGGCGCCGGCCGATTAGCGATTATCTATCAGCGGCCGGTTTTGCGGTGGGTTGAACTTATTCGCGCGCAATTCGTCGATCAAGGCGAGCTGGTGCTGTTGATTGAGGTACCAGAGGGAGAGGCGGCGAAATCAACTGTCGTGCTCGAGGAGTGCTGGCAAAAGCTTGGGGATTCAGGGTTCACCCGAAACGATGCCGTGATTGCAGTCGGTGGGGGAGCGGTCACCGACTTAGCCGGCTTCGTTGCTGCAACTTGGCTGCGCGGAATTCGAAATGTGAACGTCCCAACAACACTGCTGGGGATGGTCGATGCCTCGGTAGGTGGTAAGACGGGGATCAATAGCGCAGCCGGTAAGAACCTTATTGGCGCATTCCATAGCCCCGTCGGAGTCATCTGCGATCTCGACACTTTAACGACCTTGCCCAGGCCGGACTTAGTGGCTGGAATGGCTGAAGTTGCAAAAATTGGGCTGACATCTGACCCAACGATTTTGGCAGACTTGCGCCGCGACGTGGCTACCTGCTGTGATCCAGGTAGTTCATTCATGGCTGATCTCATTAGGCGCGCGGTCCAAGTGAAAGCCGATGTCGTGGGGGGTGACTTCAAGGAGGTTTCGTCAAGTTCTTCGCAGCCGGCCCTCGGCCGCGAAGTCCTTAACTACGGCCATACTTTTGGGCACGCAATCGAGCGGGTTGAGGATTACCGCTGGCGACATGGTGAAGCCATCTCGGTAGGCATGATCTACGTCGCTGAGCTGGCCAGGCTTGGTGGCCGACTAGGGGAGGCCGAGGTTGCCACCCACCGTGAAATTTTGGGTTTACTTGGGTTGCCCACCAGCTATGTGTCAGGCCGCTGGGAGCAGTTGTTGGCGGCCATGCAGGTAGATAAGAAGGCCCGGGGCGCAATGCTCCGTTTCGTCATCCTGACTGGGATCGGGCACCCGGTCGAGTGGGCTGGTCCCGACCCAGAGCTGCTGTTGGCGGCCTACGAGGCCGTAACCGCGTAGGCTCACGTCATGGCCGCGAGCGTATTGATCTTGAATGGTCCGAATTTAGATCGACTAGGTACGCGCGAGCCCGCTATTTATGGCACGGCCACTTTTGCCGACTTAGTCGCGTTATGTACCGCCGAGGCGCTCACCCTGGGTTTGGCCGCTGATGTGCGGCAGAGCAATGATGAAGCTGAGTTAATTGGTTGGTTACATGAGGCCGCAGATGCAAATTCTCCAGTGATTATTAATCCGGCCGCGTTCACGCATTATTCCTATGCGCTGCGCGACGCCTGTGCGTTGGTCGAATCCCCACTAATTGAAGTTCATCTATCGAACCCAGCGGCACGCGAGGAGTTTCGACAGACTTCGGTTATTTCTGGGGTCGCTGACGGGGTCATTGCTGGATTTGGCATTGAGTCGTACCGACTTGCCCTACATGCTGTAGCGCGCATGACCAAGGGCTAGGTGTATTGATGTCGGTTGCTCGGCGCGATGCGCTAAGAAGGTTGATGGGTGCTGACATACCCGGGCTACTCATTACATTGCTGCCAAATATCCGATACCTGAGTGGGTTCAGTGGCAGTAATGCCGCACTGTTTGTGTCACGTGATGATCCAAGTCGCGACCTAATATGCACAGACGGCCGTTACCAAACGCAAGTTGGACGTGAATGCCCTGACCTTCCAGTGCAACTGGATAGAGCCTCTGCCATTGCCTTGGTGGCGCGATTAGCGGGTGAAGGCCTAACCTCCATCGGGGTTGAGGATCAGATTCCGGTGTTACTTGAGCGCGAACTCCGAAAGTTATTGCCGGTTGTAGCTACCTCAGGTTTGATCGAGCAGCTAAGGGTCATTAAAGATCACCACGAACTTGAGCTACTTACTCGGGCTGGTGCAATCACCGCCGAGGCGATGGCGCAGTTACTCCGCGAACTCCGAGTTGGCATGACCGAGATTTATGCCGCACGACGACTCGAACAGTTATTCGGTGAACTCGGAGCCGAAGATCGAGCTTTCGAGACCATCGTTGCCACCGGTTCGAACTCGGCGATCCCGCACCATCAGCCCACGTCACGATCCTTGGCCAGTGGCGATCTCTTGGTCATTGACGCCGGTGCAATGGTGGAGGGTTATCACGCCGACATGACTCGCACGGTGCTCGTCGGAGCAGATCCCGAGCCATGGCAGTTGGAAATTCACGGTTTAGTGGCCGCTGCCCAGTTGGCAGGGGTAAAGGCCTGCGCCACCGCGGTGCCGCTCAAGACCATCGACGCGGCGGCCCGATCGATCATTGAGGACGCGGGGTATGGCCGTCAATTTGGTCACGGGCTCGGCCACGGGGTGGGTTTGGAGATTCATGAGGCACCGATGATCAATGCCCGGTCGACGGGTAGCATTTCAGCCAACACCCCGGTGACCATCGAGCCTGGTATCTACTTACCAGATCAAGGTGGTGTCCGGATCGAAGACACCTTGGTGGTGGAGCCGAAGGCAAGCCGGGTCCTTACTGAACTGGCGCGCGAACTCGTCGTGGTCGGATGAACCTGGAATTCAAAGCAACAACAAATAGCGGGAGATGACGACGTGGCAAGCACGAATGACTTAAAGAACGGGCTCGTCTTGAATATCGATGGCCAATTGTGGACCGTGATCGAATTCCAGCACGTGAAGCCCGGCAAAGGGCCGGCCTTTGTCCGTACCAAACTTAAGAGTGTGCTTTCAGGCAAAGTTGTCGATAAAACCTTCAATGCGGGAATTAAAGTCGAAACCGCCAGCGTCGACCGTCGCGACATGCAATACCTGTATCGCGATGGTGATGATTGGGTGTTCATGGACGTTGCAAATTACGAGCAGATCACGGTACCTAATGCCGTCGTCGGTGAATCCTCAAAGTACCTACTCGAAAATCAGGTGGCCAACATCTCGATCCATGAGGAGACTGCAATCATCGTTGAACTACCGGCATCGGTTGAATTAATGCTCACCTATACCGAGCCAGGGCTGCAGGGGGATCGGTCCACCGGCGGCACTAAGCCAGCAACCTTGGAGACCGGTGCGATTATTCAGGTACCGCTTTTCCTTGAGTCAGATACTAAAGTCAAAGTCGATACCCGCGATGGGTCCTATCTTGGCCGCGTGAATTAGACGTGTCTGCTCGTGGTAAGGCGCGCAAACGGGCCCTCGATATCTTGTACGAAGCTGATATTCGAGGCATCCCGGCACTTGAAGTTCTCCAGTCGCAGGTGGCCAGGCGCTCGGAGGATGGTGATCCCGAGTTGAATGTATATGTGTCAGAGATTGTGCACGGGGTCATCGAGCACGGTGAATACATCGATGAGGTCATTAGCACCTATTCACTTGGCTGGACCTTGCCGCGCATGCCAGCTGTTGACCGATCGATCCTTCGACTTGCCTGTTATGAAGTTCTCTGGAGTGACGATGTCCCGGATGCGGTTGTTATCTCCGAGGCTGTGAATATGGCCCAGAGCCTTTCGACCGATGAATCCTCGACCTTCGTAAATGGCCTTCTGGCGCGCATCAGTGAAGTGAAGTCGCGACTCACAACTCAGTGACCTGCCTCAGATGTATGGATTAGTTCATACTTGGCGCATGGGCGGCCGCGTCACTACTTGGGTTCTTACCGTCACCTTATTGGCATTTGGCCTGTTGTCATCCGGTGCTGTGATTGGGGGAGCGCAGGCAGGTCCTGCGGTTGCAACAAAAGTAATTGGTTCTGTAACAGTGAGAAGCTGCGATGACGTCACGTCACCCGGTTCACTTACTTGGTGTGGAGCGGTGAAAAGACCTTGGGACCCCCAAGATGATTCACTAGGTAGTTTTGATTTGGCATTTGCTTTGGTACTTCCGATATCCGGAAAAGTTTCGAAACCGGCTGTCGTTGGCCTCGAAGGGGGTCCGGGCTACGGCTCAATTGCCTCTGGCCAACTTTATGCCGAGATGCTGCAACCACTTCTCGCTGACCGTGCGCTTTTGGTAGTAGATCAGCGGGGTACAGGCAAGTCCAGCCCGGTGGATTGCGACTACGACGACTCGATTTCAGCCTGCGCCAAGGAGCTAGGTGATCGCTTTGATCTCTATGGAACGGAGTTGGTGGCAGGTGATCTCAGCGCCCTGATAACCGCTTTGAACCTTGGGGTAGTAGATGTTTATGGAGACTCATACGGCACCTTTGTGGCCCAAGTGTTCGCTAGCCACCACCCGGATCTGGTGCGCAGCCTGGTACTCGACGGTGCTTACCCGGTAACCGGTGAAACAGCGTGGTACCCAACTCAGGGGGCGGCAATGCGAAGGGCCTACACGGTGGTTTGTGAGCGCACCAAGGGTTGCGGTGACGATAACACCGGCACGATGCAGTTGCTGACGCGTCTACTCACGAAACTCCGGAAAAACGTGGTGTCGGTTCGGGCGCCTGGATCAGATGACAAAATGCATAACGTTAGATTGAATCCACAGAATCTCATTGATGTGGCTTTTGGTGGTACTTACGGCCCAACCACGTATCGGGAGTTCAATGCCTCGCTCCGTGCTGCCTTGGCTGGTGATCCGCTACCACTTGGCCGGCTAGTAGCCGAGTCCCAAGCCAAGACTGTCGACGAACCGGTATCGGTTTATAGCCCGGGCCTGCAAGTAGCTGTCTCCTGCCATGACTACCCGCAACTGTTCGATATGGCGCAATCAAGGGCAATTCGAAAATCCCAGTACGACGCAGCGGTGGCTAACCAAATTAAAGTGGATCCTGACGTCTACGGCCCCTTTCAAATTCGAGAGTACCTGAAGTCGGATTTCAGTACCCAGCCACTTTGCTTGCCGTGGCCGATCGCCACTCGCAACCCCTGGAAGTTACCTGGGCCACCGGGTGGCACGTATCCCGATATCCCGACCTTGGTTTTGTCGGGTGAGCTAGACTCGATCACGACGGTTGCTGAGGGTGATTTAGTTGCGGCGCAGTTTGCACATTCAAGGCACGTAACTTTGGCTAACTCCACCCATGTCACGGCCATGGGTGACGTCTATAAATGCGCGTCGCAACTTGTCCGAGACTTTTTCACG
>CAMBQX010000028.1 GCA_945870085.1 Bifidobacterium breve
CCCGATGCCTCGATTTCCACCGGTGACTAGCGCAATATTTTTCACGTTGTTTCTCCATTCGAGTCCATTACCGCGCTTGATTGCACCTCTACGGGTGTTTGTTTCGGCTTGAGAAACACACTCAGAACGAAGATGCCAATAGGTAGATAGGAAGCAATGATTGGTGAGAACAAACTCATGACACCGATGAACAAGAAATATCCGGCAATGATCCACCCGCGATAACGCGCTGCGCCCGAGAGATTGGCGGCCTCGGATTCTGGCAAGAGCAAACGTGGATTGCGGCTCAAGTGACGCCCCATCAGGGTTCCTAGTGCACTAACACTGGCCATGAGAACCCAGTAAAACAGCGCAATGTCAGGTGTCGCCGAAGTACTGAAGTCCGTGAACGATCCACTTTTTGCGAAGGTGTCGCCGTAGAGGCTGCTAAACCAAGGCAACAGCACGATTGCCGCAAGCCAGGTAGTGTTCAACCAAAATAGTGGGTTATCGTAGCCGCGAATCTGGCTAAATACTCGACTATGCACCCGCCACATCACAGCGACCACGTAGAAAGTAAATAGGAAAATCACCAGTTGGCCTAAGTTCTTCGTAACCACCGTGTAAAGCGGTGCGCCCCCAACCGGACCTTGAATATTGATGAGCGGCAGCACCATCAAAGTGATGGCAACGGCAACCACTCCGTCGCTGAACGCCATCAAGCGATCGACCTCGCGGCCGGTGCTTAGCGGATCACTCCGACGAACACGCATTAGACATCCTCAAGCCGGTACCCGACCTTGATGGACACCTGGAAGTGGTCGACCGCGCCATCTTTGACGTAACCGCGAACCTGAGTGATTTCGAACCAGTCGATGTGCTTCATCGTTTTGCCAGCCCTCTCGACCGCGGTGCTGACCGCCGCCTCGATGCTGTCCGGTGAGGTGCCAACGACTTCGGCCATGCCGAATGTGCGATTTCTCATGGTGGCGAACCTAACACCTCGCGAACGGACATTTTCTTGCGCCCCACTAGGCGCGAGCCACCAATTGGCCGTACGGTTAGAGCATGGGAGTTAGGACGGGTAAAGCCAAGGCACCGATTATCGAAGTCTTCACGATAACCGGGGCACAGCGGGCCCTGAGCCAAGAACAGACCGGGCGCACCCGTCGTTACCTAATCTCAATGGGTATTCGCACAGCATGCGTCCTGGGGGCGATTGTCGTGCCCGGCTGGCCCCGCTGGGTACTCATCGCCGGTGCCGTGGTTCTTCCGTATCTGGCTGTGGTGGTGGCGAATGCCGGCCGCGAGAACGACGAGCCTGGCGAATTGGGTGTTACGGTGCAAAGTCAGACAGCCCTGCCGCGGGCCGAAAGTTTTGATTCCCTTCAGCCATAGGCTGGCACCATGCTCGCGTTACTACGGACCCGCAGGTGGATTGGCTTTACCACCCTAGTCTTGGTCTCGATTGTGGCTTTCGGACTTTTGAGTCGTTGGCAATGGCACCGAGCAAACGAAAAGCAGGCCCAGCGCATTGAACTGGAGCAAGCCGCAACCGCCAATCCGGTTGAACTAACAGCACTTGTCGCACCGGCCTCCGACTGGCAGATAATTTCGACGACCGGCACTTATGACTCATCAACGCAGGTGGTGGTGCGCCAGCGACCCCAAGATGGGCGAAATGGATTTTGGGTTCTCACTCCCCTGATGCTGGCTGATGCTCGCAGCGTGTGGGTTGTTCGAGGTTGGCTGCCAGCCAGTTCTTCGGCTACCACCTCTCCGGTAATCCCAGAGCCACCTTCCGAGCCAGTCGCCATCATCGGTTCCTGGCATGGTTTTGAGCAGATCAATGAAGCCTCCCGCACCGGCCTGCCCGCAAAAATGGTCGGCGCCGTAGACCCCTCGGTGCTTCCGTTGACCGGTGATTTCGCTGGTTACTTAAGGATCACCGCCACCGCTCCGTCACAAGAGGTGCTCGCGTTCGTGTCTGCACCGCAGATCGACGACACCATGAACCTGTCCTATGCGGGACAATGGCTCCTATTCGCCGGTGTAGCACTTGTTGGTTGGTACGTCTTCCTAAGGCGTGAAGCCAAGGAGGATGCACGTGATACGCCCCCCGTTTAATTTGGCCAGGCTGCTCTAGTTCGGAGTCACCTGGTCGGCGAACTGCGCCTCGTACAAATCAAAATAGGCGCCGCAGGCACTGATCAGCTCTTCATGGGTTCCACGTTCGGCGATTTGTCCATCAACGACAACAAGTATCTGATCCGCCCGGCGAATTGTCGATAATCGGTGCGCAATTACGATCGAAGTGCGACCGACAAGGGCTGAATCCAGGGCCAGTTGCACCGCAACTTCACTTTCACTATCAAGATGCGCGGTCGCTTCGTCCAAGATCACGATTCGAGGAGCTTTCAATAACAGGCGCGCCAGGGCAATCCGCTGTTTCTCGCCCCCGGATAACCGGTAGCCACGGTCGCCAACCACGGTGTCAAATCCACCCGGCAATGCGCCGATCAGGTCGGCAATCTGTGCAGAGCGGCACGCTGCGAGCATGTCATCTTCGGTGGCATCAGGCTTGGCGTAAAGCAAGTTGGCTCTGATGGTGTCATGAAATAGATGCGCATCCTGGGTAACCGTGCCAATCGCTTGGTGCAGTGACTGCATCTGCAATTCGCGCACATCGTCGCCGCCAACCAACACGGCACCGTCGCTTACGTCATAAAGACGATTAACCAAAGCACTAACGGTAGTTTTACCCGCACCTGACGGTCCCACCAACGCTGTCAAAGTGCCAGCCGGTACCTCAAATGACACTCCACGTAGCACGTCGGCATCGGCTTGGCCGGTATCCTTGCGTGCAATTGACTCCAGTGAAGCCAGTGAAACTTGGGCAGCAGTCGGATACTTGAACCACACTTCTTCAAACTTAACTTCTAATGGCCCAGCTCCCACAGGTCGCGCACCGGGAGCATCGCGCACCAAAGGGGGCAAATCCAAGATTTCGAATACTCGCTCAAAAGAAACGAGGGCTGTCATTACCTCGACGCGAACATTCGACAGGGCTGTGAGCGGGCCATAAAGCTGTGCCAGCAGGCCGACCAAAGCCAAAAGCGTGCCTAGGGTCAGTACACCAGAAATAACTAAATTTCCCCCAAGCCCGTAGGTGATTGCCGTTGCCAATGCTGCAACCAGTGTTAGCGCGGTAAAGAACCACCTGTTAGCCATCGCCATCTTCACCCCGATATCGCGCACTTGCTCGGCGCGCCCGGAGAAGTTTGCGGCTTCATCGGCCGGCCGGCCAAACAGCTTCACGAGCAAGGCCCCCGCAACATTGAAGCGTTCGGACATCTGGACACTCATATCCGAATTTAGTTGCATGGATTGACGGGTCATACCTTGAAGGCGTCGGCCCATCCACCGGGCAGGTACGATGAATAGTGGGACAAGTAATAGCGAGACAACGGTTACTTGCCAAGACAGAATAAACATGGTGATCAGCACAATCACCAGCGAGATCATATTGCCAAGCACTCCACCGAGAGTTGACGTAAACGCCTGTTGGGCCCCAATAACGTCACTATTGAGCCGTGAGATTAAAGCTCCGGTCTGCGCGCGCGTGAAGAAGGCCACCGATTGGTTTTGGACATGCGAGTACACCTCGGTGCGTAGGTCATAGATGAGGCCTTCGCCGATCCGTGAGGAAAACCATCGAGCGACGAGTCCAAGGCCCGCATCAATAATGGCAATGATGCCGATCAGAACTGCCGTGAAGGTAACAAGACGTGAATCACCAACGCTAATGCCTTGGTCAATGATTCGCCGAAAGAGCAGGGGTTGCGCAACGCTTAGTATTGAAGTGATAACAAGGGTCACTAAGAATGCGGCAATGAAGAGTCGGTAGGGGCGCCCGTAGCCAAGGATGCGTCGAATCAAGGCGCGGTTAAGCGATTTGGCACTTATCGACCGATCACGGGTCATTGACCGATAGGCGATCCAGACATTCTCGTTGGACACTCTTATCCTTCCATCGTAGAACGAAGATCCACGAGTCTCTTCGCCTGCGCGATGCGCTCAGCTCGATGCTGGTCCGCTGGAGCGTTGACTTCAGCCGCACGCAGGAGTGACTTCAATTCGCGAACCGCGCCCGCCGGAGCTGTGCTTAATGACGCGACCAAAGTGTCAGTGTGCTGAGCCAACTCCGCCAGTGGTGCCTTCGCGTGGGCAAGCCCGATGCGCACCGCTTCATCGGCGTCAACGAAACGCCCGGATGCACAAATCTCAAGGGCTTTTGAATATCCGACTCTATTAACGAGCCTAGAAGTGCCGGTTAGATCAGGCACCAGCCCAAGTGAAGTTTCACGCATTGCAAAAAGGGCGTTCTCGGAGGCGACTATGAGGTCACAGGCAAGTGCGAGTTGAAATCCGGCCCCAATGGCATGCCCTTGTACCGCCGCGATGGTAATTGCTGGTGTCTCAGACCACCAAGTAAATGCCGACTGGAAGGTTGTGATGAACTCGTCAATCTCGGCTTTCGCAGAGCTGGCAAGAGTTAGTAGTGACTCTTCGCCTTCGATGCCTTCGGGACTTAGCATGCGACGATCAAGCCCAGCGCAGAAACTGACCCCCTCCCCCGTTAAGACAACGGCCCGCACCTCTTCGGTAATGAGTTCCGGGATCGACGCAAGGCGTCGCCAGGTTGCTGGTGACTGGGCATTGCGACTATCGGGGTTGGCCAAGGTGACGTGCAGTACGTCAGCTCGACGCTGAATCCGGACGCCGTCAAACTCGGTGGAATTGACCGACATGCTGCCCCCCATTCGCTCTTAAGCTAGTTCAACTAAATCTACGTAGTCCGCATTCCAGAGGTCTTCATCACCATCGGGCAAGATCAGCACCCTTTCGGGGTCAAGTGCTGCCACGGCACCGGGGTCATGCGACACCAAAACCACCGCCCCCTCATATGAGCGTAAGGCTTGCAGCACCTCCTCCCGACTAGCCGGGTCGAGGTTGTTCGTTGGTTCATCTAAAAGCAGAACATTTGCCCCCGAGACCACCAAGCAGGCCAGTGCCAACCGAGTTTTCTCACCACCGGATAAAACCGATGTCGGCTTACGTACATCATCGCCGGCGAATAGGAACGAACCCAGGACGGTCCGCTTACGCGTGTCATCCAAATCCGGTGCATTGCGATTCATCATCTCCAGCACGGTCGCGCTCGGGTCTAATGTTTCATGCTCCTGCGCGTAATAACCAACCACTGCACCGTGGCCGGGTTCGACAACACCGGTATCGGGTAGATCAACCCCACCCAAAATTCGCAGCAGAGTGGTTTTACCAGCCCCATTTAACCCAAGAATCACCACCCGTGAGCCGCGATCGATGGATAAATCGACATCCGTAAATACTTCAAGTGAGCCGTAGGAGCGAGAAAGACCGGTGGCCGACAGCGGCACGCGTCCACATGGTTTCGGTGTCGGGAACCGGAGTTTGGCGACTTTATCGGCACGCCTGACTTCGTCGGCCCCGGCCAACAGGGTGTCAGCACGACGAAGCATATTTTGCGCTGCCTTTGCCTTCGAAGCCTTTGCTCGCATGCGTTCAGCCTGATTGCGCAGTGAGTCGGCCTGCTGCTCCGCATTACGGCGCTCACGTTTTCGCCGACGCTCATCAGTCTCACGAGCCGTTAAGTATGCCTTCCAACCAAGTGTGTAAACATCAATCTCGCGACGGTTTGCATCAAGGTGCCAAACTCGGTTGACGGTACCCTCAAGCAAGGTCGCATCATGGCTAATGACGACGAACCCGCCTTCATATGAAGCCAGGAACTTGTGCAACCAGCGCACAGAATCCGCGTCAAGGTGGTTGGTGGGTTCATCGAGTAGCAGTACATCTGCGCCGCTGAACAAAATACGTGCTAATTCAACCCGGCGCCGCTGGCCACCAGACAGCGTGCCAAGCGGCTGGCTAAGAATTCGCTCTTCAAGGCCGACAGATGCGGCAATCGCAGCCGCCTGTGACTCGACAGCGTAACCACCCAATGCCTCGAACTCTGCTTCCGCGCGCGCGTAGCGGCTAATGATTCGATCGCGCTCATCTGGATCTGTGGTGTCCATCTGCATGCTGGCCTCTTGCATTCGCCGCATGACATCACGCAGGCCGCGCGCCTCCAGAATTCGATCACGGGCCAACTCTTCGGGATCCCCCGAACGCGGATCCTGTGGCAGGTAGCCGACGGTGCCGGTGCAAGTTATTTGGCCCTGAGCCGGAACTGCCTCGCCCGCCAGCGCCTTAGTAAAGGTGGTTTTGCCTGCCCCATTGCGGCCAACCAGACCAACCCGGTCGCCTTTACCCACCCGAATCGACACATCGCCTATAAGGAGTTGGGCGCCGGCTCGAAGCTCAACTCCAGTGGCGGTAATCATGACATGAGCATTCTACGAGCAAATTCTCACCCGAAAAACCACGCCGGTACCCCTAGAGGTTGAACCCCAAGGCACGAAGCATGTCTTTGCCGTCATCGGTGATTTTGTCGGGCCCCCATGGTGGCATCCAGACCCAATTGATAGCGAAATCGGTTACCACGGCCGAGAGCGCCGCCCGTGTCTGATCTTCGATCACATCAGTTAACGGGCAAGCCGCCGATGTCAACGTCATATTGACCGTTGCCACATTGCCGTCGTCGACACTTACCCCATAGACCAGGCCTAGGTCGACCACATTGATACCCAGTTCAGGATCAACCACATCCTTCATAGCCTCAATTACCTCGTCCTCGGTCGCAATACTCATCGCATCCTCATTCCTCATCTAATGGTGCGGCCATCACCAAATCAGCCTTGATTTCGGCATCTTGCAGTGCCATCCAAGCGAGCAGCGCACATTTGATCCGGGCTGGATACTTAGCAACTCCCACAAACGCGACGCCATCACCTAAAACTTCCTCGTCTGGCTCAGCATTTCCCTGACTGTGCATTAGCTCAACAAAAGCTAGTCGAATCTTCTCGGCTTCGGCCACGGGCAACCCTTGAACCAATTCATAAAGCACGCTGGCACTGGCTTGGGAGATTGAACACCCCGTGCCTTCGTACCCAATCAAAAGTCCGCCGTCAGCATCGGCCGAAACCTGCATGTTGATTTCATCTCCGCAGGTGGGATTAACGTGAAATGCCGTACCCAGCGGGGCTTCGAGTAAACCTCGACCGCGTGGATTCTTGTAGTGGTCAAGGATGATTTCCTGATACAACGATTCAAGGCTCACGATGCCACCTGGAAAAACCGCTGAGCCTCACGGACCCCAGCGATAGCCGCGTCGATATCACTTTCACTGTTATAGAGATATGGAGTGATCCGCGTGGTCGCCGGCACGCCGTATCGTCGACACGTCGGCCAGGCACAGTGATGTCCGACCCGAACAGCGATACCTAAGTTGTCTAGCACTTGGCCTACATCATGTGGATGGATTCCGGCTACCACGAAAGAGATAGCCCCGCCCCGATCAATGCCAGTGGTTGGTCCGATTATCCGGACTCCGGGTATCGCCACTAGACCATTTAATGCATGGACCGTAAGTTGGTGCTCGTGCTCGGCGATAGCGTTCATCCCAATACCTGTCAAATACGAAACTGCTGCGCCTAGGCCCACCGCCTGAGCCACCATGGGCGTCCCAGCCTCAAACTTCTGGGGCGCTTTCGCGTAGGTACTTCGCTCCATGCTGACCATCTCGATCATGGAGCCACCGGTTAGGAAAGGTGGCATCGCATCCAGAATTTCGGCGGTACCATAGAGCAGCCCGATGCCGGTTGGCCCGAGCATCTTGTGCCCACCCCAAGCAACTAAATCCGCACCAAGTTCGACCACATTGACGCTCTGATGGGGTATGGACTGGCACGAATCAACTACTCCGATGGCCCCGACCGCATGTGCTGCTGCCATCAACTTCGCTACCGGGTTGATCGTCCCAAGAATATTCGACTGGTGGACAACGCTAACAACTTTTGTTGACGAATCTATCAATTGACCAAGGTTTGAGAGGTCAAGGCGGCCATCGTCCGTTAACGAAATCCAGCGTAAGGTTGCCCCCGTTTTGGCGCACAACTCCTGCCAAGGCACCAGATTGGAGTGGTGCTCCATTTCGGTAACGACCACGTTATCGCCAGGTTGGAGTTGAAAACGAGGGTCGACGGCAGTGCCCCATTGAGCCAATGCTGTGGCGTTGGAAAATGCGTAAGCCGCGAGGTTCAATGATTCGGTGGCGTTCTTGGTGAAGATTATGTTCTCCGACTTAGCCCCGACAAATGCCGCAATCTGCGCTCTCGCCAGCTCATAGGCCGCTGTTGCCTCCTCGGCCAACTGATGGGCGCCCCGATGGGCCGCCGCGTTGGTAGTCTCATAGAACGCCCGCTCAGCATCGAGAACGGCGTAGGGCTTTTGTGACGTGGCTCCGCTATCCAAATAAATTAGCGGTTGGTCATCACGAACGGTGCGGCTCAGGATCGGAAAATCCGCCTTAATTCGCTCAACGTCAAACCCAGACACTTTGATCTACCCTTCCATCTGGCTTAGGCGGATGCCGGTGAATACTGCTCGTAACCCTGTGACTCAAGGGCGGTGGCAAGGTCCGCCCCGCCGCTCGTGACGATGCGGCCATCAACGAAAACATGCACGAAATCTGGCTTGATGTACTGCAAGATTCGGGTGTAGTGCGTGATGAGCAAAACTCCAGCATCGGACTGCGCCCTGAAGGTGTTGACACCCTCGGACACCGTACGCAGCGCATCCACGTCTAGCCCGGAGTCAGTCTCGTCAAGAATTGCAAATTTAGGATTAAGCAGCGACAACTGCAAAATCTCATGTCGCTTCTTCTCACCTCCGGAGAATCCTTCGTTCACATTGCGTTCGGCGAATGAGGGGTCCATTTGCAGAGCAACCATCGACTCCTTCATCTCTTTCACCCAGGTGCGCAATTTCGGTGCTTCACCACGTACCGCGGTTACTGAGGTTCGCAGAAAGTTCGATACTGAAACTCCAGGAACCTCAACCGGGTACTGCATCGCAAGAAATAGCCCGGCGCGTGCTCGGGCGTCAACGCTCATACTCAAAACATCAACACCATCGAGCGTGATACTGCCCGAGGTGACCCGATACTTCGGGTGCCCTGCGATCACATAAGCCAGTGTGGATTTACCAGAGCCATTCGGCCCCATTACGGCATGGGTGGTGCCACTTTCGATGGTTAGTGAAACCCCCTTAAGAATCTCAAGTTCGCCGTCGTCGGTGATGACCGAGGCGTAAAGGTCGGTGAGAACTAGTGATCCCATGACGTGGTGCCTTTCTATTCGTCTTGCATTGGTCAAACGGACATCGGGGTTCGAGAAACCTCAATTGTTGCGTCTTGGCCCTCGCCGATAACCCGAGTTTGGTAGACGGGCACCTTTGAAGTTGCCGGAAGGGTAAGCGGTTCGCCGGTGCGCAGATCGAATTGCGAGCCATGTAGCCAGCATTCGATCATGCAACCTTCAACTTCACCCTCAGAGAGGGCTACATCGGCATGTGAGCACTGGTCTTTGATAGCAAATACACCCTCATCGGTACGTACCACCGCAACGGGCACACCCTCGATCTGAAAATGCTTAGCCTTCCCGGCGTCGACCTCGTTCAGTAGACAAACGCTCACAAAATCAGCAGCAGAATCACTCACTTGTTGACTCCTCAGTGCTTAAGCCAAGACGAACTGAGATCCGCGACATCATGGAATCTCGCCACACCTCGTCATTAAGTCTTCCGAGCACTTCGGCAAAAAAACCACGAACCACCAATTGCCGCGCCTGAGTTTCAGGGATACCACGGGATTGGAGATAGAAGAGCTGCTCGTCATCGAAGCGTCCGGTTGCGCTCGCGTGCCCGGCACCAATAATTTCACCGGTTTCAAGCTCGAGGTTCGGGACGGAGTCGGCGCGAGGCCCGTCATTTAATAGCAGGTTTCGATTCAACTCATAAGTGTCGGTGCCCGTAGCGCCACGACGTACGAGTACATCCCCCACCCAAACCGTATGCGACCCAGGCCCGGAAAGGGCGCCCTTGTAGGTAACCCGGCTGGTGCAATGCGGCTGTTCATGCTCGACAAAGATTCGGTGTTCAAGATATTGATCGCCATCAGCCAGGAAGAGACCGAGCAGTTCAGCATTACCGCCGGGAGCCGCGTATGTCACCGAAGGTGAGATCCGCACGAAACCACCACCAAGAGTTACGGCGCAACCAATAAATGTCGAGTCACGCCCGGTTGTGGTGTGCCACCCTGAGATGTGCACTGCATCAGTGGCGCCATCGACCACCGAGAGCATTGTCAGTTTGGCCCCATCGCCAACATTTACTACGAGCGCACCGCAGATGTCACGATCGAGATCGTGTTCGATAACTAAGACCGCGCTGCTGAATGCACCGACGTTAATCTCAACATGCTGATACGAAGTATCGCCAGCACCCTGCAATTGCACCACAATCGGTTCTGCGATCACCTGCTCGCGTGGGACGTCGACTACAACAGCGTTTCGCACCAATGAACGCGCCACCGCCAGTGGTCGATCGGTGGGGAGCCAACTGGAGTGCACGTCACCTATAGGTACATTTCGCACATAGTCGGTTTCGTGCGTCGCGCGAACATCCCCGGCACCCTCAATTGGCTGAAAAAATCTGCTAAATGCTGTCAAGGGAGCAAATCGCCACTCAACTTCACTTCCGGTGGGGATATCAAATACATCAGGGTCTAATGACGACAGCCGTGGTGATAAATCAATCGGTGGAGCTGTGGTCACCCAACGGCCCCTTCCATTTGCATTTCGATCAGGCGGTTGAGCTCAATTGCATACTCCATTGGCAATTCTCTGGCTATCGGCTCGATAAATCCACGCACGATCATTGCCATTGCCTCATCTTCGGTCATGCCACGTGACATGAGGTAAAACAGTTGATCCGAGCTGATTTTTGAGACGGTGGCTTCATGGCCCATCGAGACGTCATCCTCGCGCACATCAACGTACGGATAGGTGTCTGATCGCGAAATATCATCCACCAGTAGCGCGTCACACTTAACCGTGCTCTTAGAGCCGTGTGCACCCTCAAGAATCTGCACCAGGCCACGATAAGAGGTGCGACCACCGCCGCGGGCAACTGATTTCGACACAATATTTGAGGACGTATTCGGGGCAACGTGGACCATTTTTGCGCCAGCGTCTTGGTGTTGCTTCTCGCCAGCAAAGGCGATCGACAGGGTTTCACCCTTCGCGTGCTCGCCGGTAAGCCACACCGCTGGGTACTTCATGGTTACTTTTGAACCTAGATTCCCGTCAACCCACTCCATGGTCGCACCTTCGTGTGCCACCGCACGCTTAGTGACAAGGTTGTAGACATTTGTTGACCAGTTCTGGATAGTGGTGTAACGACAGCGCGCGCCCTTACGCACAATTATTTCTACCACGGCAGAGTGCAGCGAATCGCTCGAATAGATCGGAGCTGTGCAACCTTCGACGTAGTGCACGTATGCGCCTTCATCGATAATCATTAGGGTGCGCTCGAACTGACCCATATTCTCAGTATTGATTCGAAAGTACGCCTGCAGCGGGATATCAACTTTGACGTTCTTGGGAACGTAAACAAACGAGCCGCCAGACCACACCGCGGTATTCAAGGCCGCAAATTTGTTGTCACCAACCGGGATCACCGAACCGAAGTACTCCTTAAAAATATCTTCATGCTCGCGCAATGCGGTATCGGTGTCCATGAACACCACGCCCTGCTCCTCAAGGTCTTCGCGAATCTTGTGGTACACGACCTCAGATTCGTACTGAGCTGCCACGCCGGAAACCAAGCGTTGCTTCTCGGCTTCGGGGATCCCCAACTTGTCGTAGGTGTTTTTGATGTCTGCTGGGAGATCGTCCCAACTCGTTGCCTGCTTCTCGGTGGAACGCACGAAGTATTTGATGTTGTCGAAATCAATGCCACTGAGATCTGAACCCCAGGTCGGCATGGGCTTCTTTTGGAAGAGCCGAAGGCCTTTTAGCCGCAATTGGAGCATCCACTCAGGCTCGTTCTTGAGGGCGCTGATATTGCGAACCACATCTTCATTGATCCCGCGCCGGGCGCTTATGCCGGCGGCGTCGGTGTCGTGCCAACCAAACTCATATCGACCTAGCTCATCAATGGTGGCTGATTGCTGCTCTGCCGTAGTTGTCATGCTGACGCCTTTCGATTGATTTGGTCAGTAGAAATTTGGTCAGTAGAAATTTGGCCATTGGAACTTTGGTCAATAACGTTAACTCTTGCGTCGTGCGTTGGGATTACCGTGGTGCAAACACCGTCACCATGTGCCAAGGTCGCCAACCTTGTTACGTGACGCCCAAGAGCGATACCTAGTGCCGAAGTCTCAGCGTCACAAAGTGCTGGAAACTCCGCGGCCGCCTCCACAATTGGGCAATTATGCTGACAAAGCTGAACGGTGACCCCGTGGTCGCCGGCCTCAACCGAAGCGGCGTAGCCGGCCGCTGTTAAAGCAACAGCAATATCTTCAGCCGTGCCGGTAACATCGTTATTTCGCGCCGGCCGCAACTGCTGAACCAAGCGCTCGGCCCTTTGCTCAGCGAAGGCCCGAACTCCTGCATCACCTTGGGTTTCATGCACGAAGCGCAGTACTTCAACGGCCAGATCGTCATAAGTTTGGCTGAGAGCGGCTCGCCCCGACGCCGTGAGGCTAAAAACCTGACCCGGACGCCCTCTGCGGGCGGTGGGTGCCTTGCCATAAGGAGCCCGATCCCCCGCCACGACCAATCCAGCCCCTTGTAAGGCCGTTAACTGCCGGCGAACCCCCGCTGAAGTAACCCCTAGTCGCGTGGCCAACTCGGCCGTGGTGCTGGGGCCAAGGTCCAATAGCGAGTGCGCTAAGCGCTCGGCAGCCTCCCCGGGGAATTTCATAACGATATTGTTGCGTAATTCATGGGCCATGGCAAATCGGGGGTCCATATGATGCCCTCGTGGCAAATACCGTGTTGCAGGTTGAGAACCTTGTTATCCGTTACGGCTCCATTTCGGCGGTCGATGACATCTCCTTTTCGGTGACCGCCGGCCAGGTAACCGCCTTGGTTGGGCCAAATGGTGCCGGGAAAACCTCCACGGTTGAGGTGTGCACCGGGCTGCGGGCGGCAACCAGTGGTTCGGTGGCCCTATTTGGCCGGCCACCGGCTGATGCAGCCTCACGCTCTCGGATCGGCGTCATGCTGCAAGCGGGTGGCTTGTACCCGACCGCCAAGCCATTGGAATGGCTCACCTACTTGGCGAAACTGTATCCAGATCCGGCCGACCCGATCACCTTGCTCACGGCCCTTGGCATCGACCCGGCAACCAAAACCACGACCCGGCGGCTCTCTGGCGGTGAGCAGCAGCGGGTCAAGCTTGCGTCTGCGTTGTTGCCCAATCCAGAATTGCTTTTCTTGGACGAACCCACCGCCGGGCTAGACCCCGCGGCCCGCCGCGATCTACTGGCCGCATTGGGTGCCTTGCGCGACCTTGGCACAGCCATTGTCTTAACGACCCATCAACTGGGTGACGTCGAAGAAATCGCTGACTTCGTACTTGTGATGGTGGCTGGAAAAATCGTGGCCAGCGGCACCGTCGCCGCCTTACCCGGTGCCACTGATATCACCTCATTTCGGACCACCAGCGGCCTTGATCTAAATGGGCTAACCAGCGCACTTGGCGCTCAATTTCAGGTGGTGGAAATAAAGCCCGGGCAATACGAAGTTCGAGGTCAAGCTTCACCGCAACTCTTGGCCGACATCACTAAGTGGTGCGCCGCGACCGGGATTCAAGCCACTGAAATTAGATCTGGCGGACGCACCCTAGAGGACATCGTCATCGCAGCCACGGAGGG
>CAMBQX010000029.1 GCA_945870085.1 Bifidobacterium breve
GCGGTGACGAGCAATGACAGGTCCTCCCGGAAGCCCGAAACCTTGAGCTTCGCACGCAGGTTGTCGATCGCCCGCGATGCGGTGTACCCCTCGGGCCGGTAGGGGCCGAAACAGTCGACAATGGCCTGCGGGTCAAGGCGCAGTTGCTCCAGGGCGAGCCACAAGTCGAACACGTCACGGCCCTTGCTGCGCTGGAACAATGCACGCAACTTAGTCGAAACCAACTCGGCTGAGGTGAACGTCGTCAGGATGCATTCGCCAGTAAACCAGGTTGACGTCACTTCGTACGGCAGCGCGACCAGGGGCTGAGCCGGTGAGGTCTCATGGGTATTGATCTCGATCTTGATGCGGAGCTTGGCGTTGGAATTCGTCGCGGGCGCCTCGAGGCGCATCTTCGGAAATGGTCCGAGCGATGTGGAGTGCACCGAGAGGCCCGTCTCGACGGCAACCTCTCGCAGGGCATCGAAGACAGGACCGATCTGCGTGTGGCTACGCCGGACGAAGTCCAGATCCTCGCTGTAGCGCATCGGAGAGGGCAGACGTACCTGATGGAGGCACGTGCCGCCACGGAAGACGAGCTCTTTCCCCAGGAGCGGGTGGTCGTAGATGGCGACGATGGTGCGTGCCAGCAGGAGGTCTTGCTCGACTTGTTCCCGACTCGGCCAAGGGCGAGTGTTGCCCCACGCGGTGATCGCGGCTGCCGGGATCATAGGTCCGGCTCCACCTCAGCATTGACGACGAGACCCCAGCGCTTGTCCGATCGGCCCCGCCGTTGCCCCCGGGCATCAAGCAGTGCGTGCGCGCGCTCAGTCGAGTGCTCGGCGAGTCGGCTGGCGATCAGGTCTCGGTCCAGTGGGGAATCCACGAGGTCCATGATCCAACCCAACCGTCGAAGGCTGGACTGCGGGAAGGCGCTCGCCGCTCCCAACACGGCAGCTGCTGACAATCCCGTCTCCGCGACAAGTTCGGCGACGACGGTCGCGACATTGCTGAGACCGCCTGCATAACCGGGTCGGCTGGTCAGATCCAACAAGGTCGCGGCCGGAGACGACACGCGAACGGTGCCTGAGCTTGAGTTCACCGAGACAACGGGAACCTCCGGAAGGTGCTCGCGCGAGTAGAACCGAATCCTTACTCGTCCGAAATCTCGATCAGCAAGGATCTTGTCGACCATCACCTGGAAGACCTGCGGGCGTTGATGCGCTGCCCCGTGCAACTCGGCGGCGGACAACAAGGCGACGTAGTACTGCCGGCTGTGAGCCGCCATCATCGGATCGATGAAGTCCATCGCCGGGACAGCACGCCACAACCGGTACTCGGGTGGCACTGCGACGTACAGACCACGCGCGGGACTGAACATCAGTCCCGCTTTGCGCAGCCGCACCATGGCATCAGCCGCAGCGTGCAGGTCGAGGCCCATGAGGTCCGCAGCGCTCCTCAGGTCGACGACCGGGCGGCCGTGCGAAAGCAGGTAGTCGATGAGGTGCCGAGGACGCACCCCAGCATCTGCATACTCGACGGTCACTCGGCCTCCAAGTGTGTGTCTCCCCGTTAAGACAGGATTTTTCACTGTCTTGCGATAAAGATTAGCACATAATAAGTGTATAGAACATGTTTGAAGCCGTGTTTTATCCGGTCTTGCCCCTGATACTTACACCCCTGCATCGTCATCGCGGGTTCTGGGCCCGGCAAGACTTTCGACTGAAGTCGCCCAGCGCTGTGCTGATGTTGCACTGACTGCGCATCGGGTCCTGGGCTTACGTGACTGGTCGCGAACCGATCTCATAGTTGATGCAGCTGGCACGCCGTGGTTCCTCGAGGTAAATGTCGCACCTGGCATGACCGAGACGTCTTTGTTCCCGCAGTCCCTCGCTGCCGCTGAATTATCACTGGGCGAGGTCACGGCCCAACTCGTTCACACAGCTATCGCAGCCGGCTAATACGCCGCAGTGTTGAAAGTCATGTTTAGTGAGTCACAACTTTCAAACAGCCACGAGGCAACTACCGACGATAACTATCAAAAGGGCGACCTGATCTGACCTGGCCATCTTCTCTTTAAGGAAGATAAGGGCCAAGAGTGCGACAACTATTGGGTCGAGGGATCCGAGCACCGAGACTACGCCGAGGTTCCCCTCGTTGGCTGCGGTGAAGAAGGCTAGGTTCCCCAGTGCTAAGGCAACCCCGGCACCCGCGATTGGAGCGATGCTTCGTCGCGTCAAACCACCCCAGGACCGGTGAACCACGGCTACGACTACAAAAGTGAACAAAATCTGCGGCATCATTGACATCAACATCGAACCGGCAATATTGACCCGTGAGCCAATGTCAATCACGACCGTGGCCAGCCCCCAAAATAATGCAGCGCCACCTGCTAAGACGATCGCAATTACTGAGTTGGTCTCACCGGGTTTAACCTTCATATTGGACACGTAGAAGGCGATAAGCCCGGCGACCGTAACCCCGATGCCGATAAAAGATAACCGTGAAAGTTCCTCGCCCATCAAGTATGAATAACCAAGCGGTA
Organism: Bifidobacterium breve; assembly: GCA_945870085.1. GTDB lineage: Bacteria > Actinomycetota > Actinomycetes > S36-B12 > S36-B12. The sequence goes on from CAMBQX010000029.1 coordinate 2,525, forward strand.
CCAAGCGGTACCAAGATGCTAGCTGCAGCTACACCGGTGACAACGCCCATTTTTCCGCGCGCAAAAGCCTTGAGCGCGAGGATGGTTGCGATGAGATTAAAAGTGCCCCCGAGTAGTCGAGGGACAACATCATTCTTGTCCAGCATCAAGTCGTGGCGAAATACCCCGTTAAGGAGATACGTGATGGTTGTTGCGATCGCGCTAACGAGAATGATGCCGTAGACCTTCACCCGTCCGCGGTACCGACCAATTCCAAATTCCCAGATGCCATATAGGACGGCGCTGGACAAGGCGAGAAGTACGTACACGGGTGTCGGCTTGTGTGAGAAGAGAATCGGGCGCCCCTATCACAGCACTTACCTGGGGTTGGACGCAAGACGTTCGCCGGGATTAGGGGAGGCTCATAAATCGAGAGAAAGAGTCGCACACCCAGACATGCAGAACGGGTACAACGCGCCCGTTTCGACAATTACACCCTTTTTGTTCAGTAGCGGGGAGACAAAATAAGGCTGCGCTCCTAGGGTTGCGTGCACTGCAAGATCCCCTCACGAACAGCCACTTTTGCACCCCGCTCTGCACCCTCTAGGGGATACACGCTTGCACCCCCATCGCTGACTTTCCTCCTGGTCCATGTCGACGATTGCATTCAGAACGTCCAATTCAAGGCCTCGGGGTCCCAATGTCCATCTGCATGGTCGACCTGCAGCAGGGCGTCAATGAAAGATGTCATCAGGTGTTGCGCGCTTTCTAAACTCACGTGGCGTACGCAAACGGGAATCTTCCTAGCTTCGCGCTCGTAGACCCTGCCCCATGCTGCCGGCACGATGAGCCTGGTTGGTTGCCCTAGACCTCGCCGGCGGGCTTCGGCATTGATGGCCGACCGTAAAGCCTTAGCCTCGACAGGCTGAGTTGACGCCATGATGACGAGATCGACAAGGTCGCGCTCGCGGCTGGATGGTCCAGTGGTGTACGTAGCAATCGTGGCGCACACCTTGTTCGCTATCTGGTTGACAATGGGGTAGCGCCGGTAGGGATACGTAAGTAGACGAGGCAGAGCGATTCGGTTCGCGGGATCGGTAACCTCGATGTCATCCAAATCCCCTGGTCCGACGACGAGGTCGATGCCAATGTTCGCGAGCTTCTTCGTCCCTAGATATGTCTCGAAAGTGACCCGGTAGCCGCCGGCATACGGTTGCTGATCTCCCGCAAGAGACTGCTTGTGACCGAAGTATTCGAAACGGAAATAATCGCCGAGGTCTTGATGGCCATTTCCACTGCTCTTGCATCGGAGTACGGCTCACGAGTCACGACAGCTCCCCCGATTCAAGGGCGAGTGCAGGCCTCACTGAAGATGCTTTGTACACATCGGGCACAAAGGCTGCAGCGGTGGTTAGTGCAGCGAGTGAGGGCGCGAGTTCCTCTGAAACTTTGCGCCATTGATCCATCTGCGGCGCAAGGAGCCGCTGCATCGCCCGGATGGATTCCAGTTGCGGCTGCATCGCGTTCACGGCTGCCGAGATTTGGGCATGCATGGCGTCAAGAGCAGGTGAAGACACCTTGATCGCGGCTAGTTGCTGCAGTTGATCCGCCTGCGCAGCAAGGTGCTCGAGATACTTTATGGCAATCGGGGCTGCCAGGGCATCGATGGCAGCGATGCGATTCACCGTGGTCTCGGTATCCATGCCCGCTAGCTTCAGTAGGTGTTCAACGAAGTGCTCGCCGTCGTTTTTCCTCAGCCCGTTGCGAGCTGCTAGCGAGGTAAGGAGGCGGGCCAGTTCGTCCAGGTTGACGCTTCCTTGCCGAAGTGCGTCGCCGAGCGCGGCGGCGACGTGAGTCAGGTCGGTACGGCTTGCGACAAGGTCAGTCAGCGTGCGCTCGACTGTCGTGACCGGCAGGCCATGGCGCACGGTGATTTGTGCACGGTCAAGCAGCCGAATCGTGAAGTGCACCCCGGCACGCTGGCTTTGGCGCCGCACCGATGAGGTGAACTCGGATCGCTCCGTACGCAGATCCCCGATCCCATGCAGACGTGCAGCAGATGCACCCGAGACCACCACCGACTTCTCGACGTCAGCCAGCCGAGCCTCGGCATCGACCTTGGGATCGATAGCCAGCCAGGTGGCGCGCAGGTCGTCGAATTCATCCGAGCCTGCCCCTGCATCCCGGTACACCCCATGAGACACCCGCTCGATCAGACCGGCATCGGCGAGGCGGGACAGATCAAGACGGGACACACCCCGGCGTGAGGCCTGTGCGGAGGTGAGCAGCCCCCACTGCGCCGAGGACAGTTCCCCCAGCACGCCAAGCGCCTCTCTCGATTCCATGCTTAGAGTGTATCTCCCTCGGCGATACTTTCCAAGTATTCAAGTGCCAATAAGTCCGGTCGACTCAATCCCAGGAGATGCCGCCCACGAGCATGGGCGCCAATGGAAGCGCCCGGGGCACGGTCTGTGATGACCTGGCCATGCTGGTCCACCGCCCGGTACAAGTGCCGGCACACTCCGGCCGCATCGATCAATTCAGCAGTTAACCGCTGCACCCACCGGAACACGCTCACGTGATCCACCGCGAACCTGCGCTCTTGGATCAGGCGTCACCGGCCCGCTGACAACCCCCCCACACCTTCGAGTCAAGGAAACGGCCACCACTTGCACTCAGTAATCAGCCACGATCAATCAGGTCAGCGATCCGGCGCAAATCATCACCATCAGCGCACTCAATAACAATCTTGCCCCGCGCCGCATTCTTCATGAACCCATCGACTTGCACCCTGGTATCAAGTTGATCAGCTATTCGCTGCTGCACGTCATTTACTAAGTCAGCCATTTCTGTTTCACGACTCTTAGGTTTACGTTGTCGTTTCGTGCGTTCACGGCCATCGGCTGCTCCGACAAGAATAAGTTCTTCAACCGAGCGCACACTTAAGCCTTCGGCCACGATGCGCTTTGCCATTTCTTCCATTGACTGCTCATCTTCAAGTGATAACAAAGCGCGAGCGTGGCCTGCGCTAAGAACACCAGCCGCAACTCTGCGTTGCACATCAGGCGGTAACCTCAATAACCGCAACGTATTTGAGACTTGTGGTCGGGAGCGCCCGATACGTTTAGCTAACTCTTCTTGGGTGCAACCGAAGTCAGCAAGCATCTGGGAGTAAGCCGCAGCTTCTTCCAAAGCGTTTAGATCCGCGCGGTGTAAATTCTCTAGCAGTGCATCGCGTAGTAACGCATCGTCTTCGGTATCGCGGATGATAGCGGGGATCGCGGTTAAGCCAGCTTCACGGCAGGCACGCAAGCGCCGTTCACCGGCAACGAGTTCAAAGCCGCTACCTGCCCTGCGCACCACAACTGGTTGCAGCAGGCCAATCTCTTTAATTGAGTAAACAAGTTCAGCAAGTGCTTCTTCTTCGAACACCGCGCGCGGTTGGCGAGGGTTCGGGGTGATGGAGTCCAAAGGGAGTTCGGCGTAAACCGCCGCCGGGCCAGTGGGCGCAGAGGTTTTGGCCGTTTCCGCTGGGGTGGTGGCAGCTTTCTTGGTCTTCGGGGTGACTCGAGGGGTGGTATCGGTTGGGATGAGCGCGCCCAACCCTTTGCCGAGGCCGCGCTTAGTTGGATTACTCATTGGCACTACCTTCCCAAATTATGGTGGAAAATTGGCCAATTATGGTCCGTTTAGTCATGTTTTGTACCTTTATTCCTGTGGATAACTTTGGGGATATCACTTGATAGCAGCGAACTCTAGGGCGGCTTCTCGATAACACAGGGCCCCTGCTGAGGATGGGTCATAGGTAAGGACGGTTTGGGAGTAGGACGGTGCTTCGGAAAGCCGCACCGACCTGGGGATAACGGTTGACAGCACTCTGGTGCCAAAGTGATTACGCACCTCGTCGGCCACCTGGGAGGCCAACCTGGTGCGCCCGTCATACATCGTCAACAAAATGGCACTGACTTCAAGGTCGGGATTCAGACTCGCCCGGACCATCTCGATGGTGCGCAATAATTGGGATAGACCCTCGAGGGCGTAGTACTCGCATTGGATTGGCAGCAGCACCTCTTCGGCCGCAACCAGCCCATTTAGGGTTAGTAGCCCAAGGGAGGGTGGGCAATCAATGATAATGAAATCCAACCCCTTGCCCCCGGCCAGCCCGGTACCAAGGTAGGTGCCGATGGCCCGGGATAGGGCAAATTCGCGGGATTCAGCATTGACTAGTTCAATCTCGGCCCCGGCGAGGTCAACAGTAGCGGGCACCCCGAAAAGCCCCGGAATATCAGGGCAGGGCGCAATCGCGGCGGCTAGGACTGCCTCCTCGCTCAGCACCTCGTAGATGCTCAGCACGCCCTCAACGTGGGAAATCCCCAGTGCGGTCGAAGCGTTGCCCTGCGGATCTAAGTCAATTACCAACACCTGATAGCCGGCTTGGGCTAGGGCAGCCGCCATGTTCACGGTGGTCGTGGTCTTGCCAACTCCGCCTTTTTGGTTGGCGACAGTGATGATTCGGGTCACTCCGGCCAGCCAAGGCCACTGGGTTTTGTGTTTGTTTCACGTGAAACATCATCCGCATTTGGGGGTTCAGGCCAACCCAACCCAACCTCAAGGGCACCGATCTTTTCGGCTTTTGTGGATTGGGGTGTCATGGGCTTCATTGTGCAGCACCGCGAGTGGCAAGTACCACGGTGGTCACCGGCTCAACCACCCCCCGGCCGCAGACAGCAATTCGAAGATCCTTGATGCCCAAGGCTGCAGCCACTGGCGCAGCCTCCGCCAATTCAATGGAAACTGAACTGCCTTTAAGTGCCACTAGGGATCCACCGGTGCGCAGCAGCGGCACTGTCCAACCTAGGAGTTTGACAAGTGGTGCAACCGCCCTCGCGGTCACCACATCCACCCCCGCCCAATCCCCTTGCTTAACTAGATCCTCAGCCCGAACGCGGGTTACCGTGACCTGCTCCCCGAGCTCCAACTCCGCAACCACCGAGGTCAAGAAATTGGCCCGGCGTAGCAATGGCTCAATGAGCACTAGTTTCAGGTCCGTTCTGGCAAGTGCCCAAACCAAGCCAGGCAGCCCGGCGCCAGAGCCAACATCAGCTACCAAAGCCCTGGTTGGGATTAAGCCCTCGGCTGGGTCGGCCACCACCGCGCAGTTCAATAGGTGGCGCGACCAAATCCGCGGTACTTCCCGGGGCCCGATCAACCCCTTTTCAACCCCGGTGCTAGCCAAAATATCTGCGAAGGCCACTAACCCGGGGTAGGCGGGTTGAAGCCATTGGGGGAGCGATTCAGTAGGTGAATGTTCCACGTGAAACGTCGGTTAACTGGCTCGAATGACTACGCAGCGCTTGGGGTCTTCACCCTCGGATTCACTATTGAACCCGGCATCGGCAACCGCATCATGGACGACCTTTCGCTCAAATGCGGTCATCGGGCCCATCTTCACTGCCTCGCCGGTGCTACGCGCTTCTTCAATCGCAATCTTCGCTTCTTCGACCAGGGCCGCCCTACGAGCCGCCCGGTGCCCGCCGATGTCTAACATCAACCGTGAGCGTTCTCCGGTCTCCCGGGCCGCTGCCAAGCGGGTCAACTCTTGAAGTGCATCAAGTACCTCACCGCCATCACCAACAAGCAGGTGAAGATCCCCAGTTTTGACCTCGACTACCGAGACCATCGCTCGGTTACCTTCTACGTCAATATCAATATCCCCATCAAGGTCGGTAATATCAAGGAGAGCCTCGAGGTAATCAGCTGCGGCATCGCCTTCACTCTCCAAGAGGCGCTGGCCAGATAGTTTGCCCTCACCCTCTTCAGGGTTTGAATCACCATCTCCATCAACAACGGTTTCAACTTCATCTAAAACGGTCTCGGTGTTTTCGCTCATAGTCATCTCCTACTGCTTACCCTTGCGCTTGCTGCGCGAAGCTTTTTTGGGTTGAACCCGCGGCGTATTGTTTTCCGACGCTGCGTCGGGATCCTCAATTGATTCGATGGCTGGAGCTTTTCCTTTGGCTTTGGCCGCCCTGCGGGCCTCCAACGCCTCAAAAGCTGGGGTACCAGGTTGCGGGCTATTGCGAATCACGTAGAACTGCTGCCCCATCGACCAAAGGTTGGTGGTGAACCAGTAGATGAGAACACCAATCGGGAAGTTAATACCACCGATTGCGAACATTAACGGGAACACATACAGCATGATTTTCTGCTGCCTCACCATCGGATTATCCGGTGCGCTGTTTTTCACAATCAATTGACGTTGAGTCAAGAAGGTTGTTGTTGTCATCAAAATAATTAGGATGAAAGCAACAACGCGCGTGTTGATCGGCATAAATCCATCGGCGGCTACTTCATCCGCGCCCATGAAGGTTCCATACAACGGGGCACCAAAAATTGACGCCCCGTGCGCCTCCTCAAGTAGATACGCATACTGCGGCCAGGTGAAGACACCTTCCGGCACGCGCATTGCAATACCCTGCAAAACACTAAATAGCGCAAAGAAAATTGGGGCCTGGAGGAGGATCGGCAGGCATGACGCTAATGGGTTGGTGCCGGTCTCCTTATAAAGCTTCATCATCTCTTGTGATTGCTTTTCGCGATCACCCGCGTACTTCTTTTGAATCTCTTTCATCTGCGGCTGAATAATCTGCAAGTTGCGCTGCGATTTGATCTGCTTAACAAATAGTGGAATCAGTGCAATACGAATAACGATGACTAGCCCAACGATGGAGAGAGCCCAAGTCCAACCACTTGCTGGGTCCATAAAAATACTAAGTAACTGATGGAATTGCACCAGGATCCAACTAACACCGGTGCGTAGCCAATCAAGAATGAACATGGGTTGTGTTCACGTCCTTACGTTTGCGTTCGCGGAACCGGAAGACCGGCTGCAACATCGGGTGGTTGCGGGATTGAACGCGGGCGACCATCAGGAAGTATCTCCGGTCGCCATTTCCCTGCTGACGGTACCGGATCCAACCCGCCACCGTTAAACGGATTGCATCTCAGTAATCGCCAGGTGGCCAAGCCGGTGCCTTTTAAGGACCCGTGGCTACAAATCACCTCGAATCCATACGAGGAGCAACTTGGGTGAAATCGGCAACTAGCCGGTAGCAAGGGTGAGATAGCCAGTTGGTAGGCCCGGATAGCTGCCAACTCCAGCCATTTGATAGGCCAACCCACGGAGTGATCCCACAGCCACAGGAAACCTCGGCCGAAGCCATTGATCTCGTTCATGAGCGAACTCGTTTAGCGCCAGCCCTCGCCACCACCGCGCGAATGAGGCCTCCAAGCTCAGCCTGGAGCACCGGCTTTGACACCTGCGCCGCCGTGGGTAGTGCTCGAACCACCAACCTTGAACCGGGGGGTAACTCCGCTAGCAGCCCCTGAGCGCCAGCCCTAAGTTGCCTGGTAACCCGGTGACGTACTACTGAACCACCAACCGCCGAACTAACCGTAAACCCAACCTTTGCGGGGCCGGTGGCACCTATCGGCAGGTGAAAGTGCACAACTAGATGAGCTTGGGCGACGCGGTAGCCATTTCGCGTGGTCTTGGTGAATTCAGCCGACGAGCGCAGCCGGTGGGAAGCAGTCAACATGACCGACCCAACTTAACTTCAGGCAGAGAGGCGAGTACGGCCCTTGGCGCGGCGTGCGGCCAAGATGCCACGGCCGGCGCGGGTGCGCATCCGAAGGCGAAAACCATGCGTCTTAGCCCGACGCCGGGTGTTCGGCTGGAAAGTGCGCTTCATGAAAGACTCCTGATAGCTGGAAAGAATGCTCTCCGAGCGTACGGACTCACTAGGTCGCTCGTCAAACCGGGGTCCTAATCATCAACTTTAGGCGAGGGAAGTTACCCCCACGGGTTGTGCTCAAAGCGGCAATTCATTATGTTAGGGACTTCGGCCCAAGAAAAGCGTCCACATCTGTGGATAAACATGTGGATAGTTTGCTGATAATGGATGGGAAATAACATGGTTGAGCAGGCTGACACCGCCACCACAGACCTCACACAAATTTGGGCCCAGACCCTGGCCTCACTCGCGGACGGGGTTTTAACCCCACAACAGCGCGCTTTTGTGGCATTAACCAGGCCCCTAGGCCTGGTTGAGGACACCGCCTTAATTGCGGCACCCAATGAATTCACCAAGGATGTTCTCGAGACCCGTTTGAAGCCGATGGTGATTCAGGCCCTTTCGCAGACTCTGGGCCGTGAAGTCCGCCTTGCTGTCACCGTCGACCCGACTATCGCACCCGATTTTGATGACCTTGACACAGATGAGGTCGCCGACGCCACCTACGCTGATGCCCTTGATGTGTTACCTGAGGTATCACAGCGCCAAGAAGAACGTCCGGGCACTGGTTCACCCGGTACTCGCGCCGAGGATGCGCGTTTGAACTCTAAGTACACATTTGACACCTTCGTTATTGGCTCAAGTAACCGCTTCGCGCACGCCGCCGCGGTTGCCGTAGCTGAGCAGCCAGCCCGCGCCTATAACCCACTTTTTATCTACGGTGGCTCGGGGCTTGGTAAGACCCATTTACTCCACGCCATCGGCCACTACACCCGTACCCTCTATAAAGGTACTCGGGTGCGGTATGTGAGCTCAGAAGAATTTACCAACGAATTTATTAACAGTATTCGCGATGATAAGGCCGCTAATTTTCAGCGCCGGTATCGCGATGTTGACGTATTGTTAGTTGATGATATTCAGTTCCTAAGCGGAAAAGTCCAGACGCAGGAAGAGTTTTTCCATACTTTCAACACATTGCATAATGCCAATAAGCAAATAGTTGTGACCTCGGATTTACCACCGAAACAGCTACCGGATTTTGAAGATCGGATGCGCTCACGATTTGAGTGGGGGCTTATCACCGACGTTCAGCCCCCTGACCTTGAAACCCGTATCGCTATCCTTCGTAAGAAGAGTGTGCAAGAGAGGTTGGTCGCTCCACCCGAAGTCCTCGAATACATCGCGTCCAAAATTTCAACAAATATTCGTGAACTTGAGGGTGCCTTGATTCGTGTAACCGCATTTGCTTCCTTGAACCGTCAACCGGTTGACTTAGCGATAACTGAAGTAGTACTCAAGGACCTTTTTCCCTCGGAGACCGGCCCAGAAATAACGGCAGCGCAAATTATGGCTGCATCCGCCACTTACTTTGGTGTGACAATTGAAGACTTGTGTGGCGCCAGTAGGTCCAGGGTGTTGGTGACCGCCCGCCAGATCGCGATGTACCTGTGCCGGGAGTTAACCGATTTATCGCTGCCAAAGATTGGTCAAGCTTTTGGGGGACGCGATCACACAACCGTTATGCACGCTGACCGTAAAATTCGCCACCTAATGGCTGAACGGCGGAGTTTATTTAATCAAGTCACTGATTTGACCAGTCGAATAAAGTCGCAACCGCGGTCGATGTAACCCCACCAAAAATCATATTTATTTATCCCAGAAGAACCCTTCTGTCACATGCGTATCCCTAATCCCCATGTTACCCACACCTGTGGATGGAAGTTGTGGATAGCGCTGTGTATAACTTCCGCTAAAATGTCGGTTTTATAGCCTGTCCCCATTCGTGGGTAACTTGTGGATAAACATGGTTCGTGGGGGCATATTCCTTCTTTTTTGGGGAAAACCTCTGACTTCCCACCGGCCTACGGTGCACAAAGCCATAGTTTTCCACCTTCGTCCACAAGCCTCCTGCCCGGAGCCCCCAGTTAATCCCCACGCAAGAACCACTCGGCGACTGGTGAATTCGCCCTTATCCCCAGTTTCCACAGCACCTACTACGACTACTACCTCTACCTTTGATTGAAGTTATAAACCAGCATTGGTGGTCGACCTGGGGATTAACCCGACGGACTCCTATCCCCACCGCTCCAGACCTTCCCCTAGTGATCTCCCCGTTCGCCTGACACACTGGGCTCCTCACCCGCGGGTTACTCAATCCCGGTACTCAAAGCACCGGTGTCTCAAATGGAGGCGATAGTGAAGTTTCGTGTCGAGCGTGATGTCCTCGCTGACGCAGTCGCGTGGGCTGCCCGCACCCTACCGACCCGTCCCGCGTTACCGGTGTTAGCCGGGTTAGTCCTAACAGCCGAGGGTGATGTCCTAACACTAAGTAGTTTTGACTACGAGGTCTCGGCGCGAGTTGAGCTGCCGGTCAGTGTTACCGAACCAGGCACCACGTTGGTGTCGGGGCGCCTACTTGCCGATATTGCGCGGTCATTGCCAGCGCAGCCCGTGGTCATTGAGAGTGAAGGCACCCGCATTGTGATTACCTGCGGGAGATCATCTTTTACCCTGCCAACTTTGCCCGTCGAGGATTACCCGCAATTACCAGCAATGCCAGCAACGTCTGGAACAGTCGAGGGCGCACTATTTGCTTCCGCGGTGGCACAGGTGGCAATAGCTGCTGGCCGCGATGACACTTTGCCAACACTTACCGGCATCCGTGTTGAAATTGAAGGTGGCAACATTGTTTTAGCAGCGACCGACAGGTACCGACTTGCAGTGCGTGAATTTAACTGGCAGCCAGATTCACCTAAAATCTCTACCAACGCACTTATCCCAGCGCGCACCTTAGCCGACACCGCTAAAGCCCTTGCCTCTGTAGATCAAGTATTCATCGCTTTAGGTGCACAGGGCACAGGTGAAGGGTTAATTGGTTTTGAAGGTAATGGCCGGCGCACTACCACTCGCCTGTTAGACGGCGAGTTCCCGAAGTACCGCACCTTGCTCCCAAGTGAAGCCGCAACGATAGCCACCGTCGATACCTCTGAGTTGGCTGATGCTGTCAAGCGGGTGTCTTTGGTAGCGGAGAGAAATACCCCCGTCCGCTTGACTTTTGAGGGCTCAGAAGTCGTACTTCGGGCAGGTGCCGGAGATGACGCACAAGCCAGTGAAGCCGTAGCTTGCAGCATCGATGGTGATGGGTTAGAAATCGCCTTCAACCCCACCTACCTACTCGATGGATTAACTTCTGTCGATAGAGCAATAACTCGTTTCTCATTTACCCAGGCCACCAGACCAGCAGTGTTATCTGGGTTGGCTGATGCGGGCGACAAACCAAGTGATGAGTACCGCTACCTGCTTATGCCGGTACGTCTGACTGGCTGATCGTGTGGGTTCAGTCGCTGAGCCTGACAGACCTGCGCTCATACAAGCAGGTCGATTGCACTCTGCAGCGTGGGGTGACAACTTTTGTTGGGCGTAATGGCCAAGGTAAAACAAACCTGGTCGAAGCGATTGGCTATCTAGCCACCCTCGGCAGCCACCGGGTAGCAACTGATGC
>CAMBQX010000030.1 GCA_945870085.1 Bifidobacterium breve
CGGGCTGCGTCCTTTAGTGGCACCACCACAAGCCCCTAATGGTGAAACCTCAGACATCTCGCGCCGACATGTGGTACGCCGCGGCGAAAGTGGAGTCATCACGGTAACCGGCGCCAAACTCACCACGTACCGGCGCATGGCCCAAGATGCCGTCGATCTGATCAGTGACAAACCCTGCCGAACCACGCAGGTCGCTCTCGTAGGCGCCGGGGCGGCACCTCCCGCACTCGCGCTCCCCGCCCGTTTGATCCGTCGATATGGCGCCGAGGCCGCGCGGGTTGCTTCACTTGCCGATGAACACCCTGAGCTACTTGAACCGCTTACCCCGGAAGTCGGGGTCCGCGGTGTTGAACTGGTTTTCGCAGTTCGATGCGAAGGTGCCCGTTCAATTGACGATGTTCTAGAACGGCGGACCCGACTCTCACTGGTGCCTAGTGACCTTGCCGCCGCAGCGCCACGTGCGAAGGAAATCCTTGACGAATACACCTGAGGGCAGTAAGCGCCCAATAACAACGAGTGCAATAGGAATCGGACTGGCAACCGGCGCATATGGGCTTTCCTTCGGCGCCATTAGCGTTGCTAGCGGGCTGAGCGCACTGCAGACCCAGACACTTTCATTACTCATGTTCACCGGGGCCTCTCAGTTTGCGCTAGTTGGAGTCCTGGGAGCGGGCGGTGGAGTAATCGCCGCCGTACTGACCGCCTGGCTTCTTGGCGCCCGTAACGGACTGTATGCCTTGCACATTGCCCCAACTTTGAACTTACGTGGCCCGCTCAAGCCGGTGGCTGCGCAATTAACAATTGATGAATCAACCGCGATGTCAATCGCAAATGATCACACCCCGACCCATAGCCGTCACGCATTTTGGGCAACTGGAATTTCGGTTTACCTACTTTGGAATATCGGGACGCTACTTGGTGCACTCGGCGCCTCGGCAATCGGTGACCCAGCGGTTCTGGGCCTCGATGCAGCAATCCCCGCCGGCTTTCTCGCTCTTCTTTGGCCCAGGTTGCGCGATCGCACCGCCTGGGCAATTGCTGCCGGTGGTGCCACCGTCGCGCTGGTTCTGACTCCACTAACACGCTCGGGTGTGCCGGTACTTGCATCTGCACTAATTGCCGTTTTCGCCGGGTATCACTTGCGGGATCGAACATGATTTGGGCTGCGGTTCTGCTCGGGTCACTCGGGTGCTATCTGGAAAAACTCTTTGGTTTCATTTTGCCACCGACACTCCTTGATCGTCCGATGATTAGAAGCGTCGCAGCACTATTACCCATTGCAATGCTTTCTGCGCTGGTTGCGGTACAGACATTTGGCGACGGACAATCACTGGTCATCGATGCCCGCGTGGCAGGTGTTGCGGTTGCCGTTGTAGCACTGCTACTGCGTGCACCATTCTTGGTGGTCGTGCTCGCTGCTGCAATTAGTGCCGCACTTCTACGCGCCTTTGGAGTTGCCACGTGATGAACGACCCGCGCCGCCCGATCTTTGGCTTCCTTTGGCCACCCACTGACAATGCAGTTGATGGTGATTTTCAGCAAATTCGAATGATTCGCATACCGGCTCGCGGGCCCTGGCGACTAATTTTATTAGTGGGTTCGTCCTTGCTCGTCGTGATGTTTGCTGGAGTAGCAATCATGTCAATAGCCGGCGCCGGCGTCCTGCCCGTGCTAGCCACGGGGGCGGTTTTGGCTAGCACCGTCGTGATATTGCTACGTGGCTGGTCAATTGGCACTTATGTCAACGATGAGGCAATGACCGTCCGGCGAATGTTCAGTTCGACAGCCTGCCGCTGGTCGAACGTTGCTCGCGTTGAGTGTTCCGAACGGGCAGTGGTTCTCTATCTGGCCGATGGCTCGATGATATTAACCAGCATCACGGTTAACTCCCTTGATACTTGGCTGCGGCCGACCGCGTATGACGCTGCCGTGATTGCATTCGAAAACTGGGCGCGGAAGAACTAGCGCTACTCGAGTTCTAGATAGTGGGCCAGCCCCACCGTCAGGCCCGGATGCCTACCAACCGAACGTACGCCAAGAAGAACTCCTGGCATAAATGAAGCCCGATCATATGAATCGTGTCTAATTGAAAGAGTCTCACCAGCATCACCGAAAATTACTTCTTGGTGGGCGACCAAGCCTCGCGCCCGCACCGAGTGGACCCGAATACCGTCAACCAGCGCGCCCCTAGCCCCTGGTAACTCTTGTGAAGTGGCATCTGGCATCGCTGGGCGCTCAGCAACCTCGCGCGCTTGCGCGATCATTGCCGCGGTATGCCGCGCCGTGCCCGATGGCGCATCGACCTTTTCAGGGTGGTGTAGTTCAACGATTTCAACGGACTCAAAGTGCGGGGCCGCCTTAGCTGCAAACGCCATCATCAGGACCGCGGCGATCGCGAAGTTAGGAGCAATTAAAACGCCAACTTCCGGATTCATCGAACACCAACTGCGCACCTGGTCGATTCTGGAAGAATCAAAACCTGTCGTGCCGACTACGACACTGATTCCGTTACCAATACAAAAATCAAGAGTAGTCATCACCGCATCAGGTGTAGTGAAATCAACTACAACGTTGGCGCCTCTGAGTAATTCGAGTGAGTCACCGATGTCAATCGCTGCGAAGAGTTCACAGTCAGGCGCCGCCGTAATTGCGGCGACAACCGTCGCGCCCATTTTCCCTCTAGCACCGACAACCCCGACCTTTAAGTTGCTTTTGCTCATGCCGGGACCTTATCCGGTAAACACTGATTCATCCGCAAATGGCCCAATAACTGCAAGTCGCAACTCAGTATCTAGGAGCTCACTCGCGGCAGCATTTATTTCGTCGGGGGTAACGGCATCAACTTTGGCGAGCAATTGGTCAATACTCAGCAATGGCTCGTCATGGAGTTCAGAACGCGCTATCCGAGTCATGCGCGCTCCGGTATCTTCTTGCCCCAGCACGGTTGAGCCTCGAACTTGCCCTTTACCGCGGTCTATCTCATCTCGCGTTAAACCACCAGCGACAAGGGACTCAAGCTCGGTTCGACATACATCAAGCACCGTCTTGACCTTATTTGGTAGGCAGCCCACGTAGATGCCAAATAATCCATCATCTGCAAATCCTTGCGAAAAAGCGTAGACCGAATATGCAAGACCACGTTTTTCGCGGATTTCTTGGAAAAGCCGACTGCTCATGCCGCCGCCGAATGCGGTGGTCAAGACTGCGAGTGCATACCGTCGCTCATCGCTACGTGCAGGGCCAGGCACCCCGAGAACAAGGTGTGCCTGCTCGGTTGGGCGGTTATTAACTTTTATCCCCGAACCATGCTGCTTCTTTTGACCCCGCCGGCGAGCTGGTTGCACATCGGCGCCCGCATCTAAGTACTCGGCGAAGGCCTTCTTGACTTGCTTTACGACTAAGTCATGATCAAGATTGCCGGCGGCGGCGATAACCATGGACTGCGGCTTATAGCGGGTTCGGTAGAAGCGGTTTATCGCAGCCCGCGGAATCGCCTCGATGGTTTCAGCCGTGCCCAATACGGGACGCCCAAGTGCACTACCCTCGAAGAGCACTGCGGCAAAGTCATCGTGCACCACGTCACTCGGGTCGTCGTCATGCATCGCGATCTCTTCGAGAATGACGCCCCGCTCTGCCTCGACATCGTCATGGCGAATAAGCGCGTCATTTACTACATCGCTAACCACCTCGATTGCCAATGGTAAATCCACATCCAATACCCGCGCGTAATAGCAGGTGTACTCCTTGGTCGTGAATGCATTGAGGTCTCCACCGACCGCCTCAATTGAGGCAGAGATGTCTAGAGCGGAGCGGCGTGAGGTGCCTTTGAATAGCAGGTGCTCAAGGTAGTGAGCCGAACCCATTTGAGCCGCGCTTTCATCACGGGATCCAACGGAAACCCAAATACCAAATGCGACGGATCTAACGCCAGGTACTTGTTCGGTAATGATTCGCAATCCGCCCGGGAGGACGGTGCGGCGAACGGTGCTACCGTCGCCCTCCCGGAGCAGGGTGCGAGTACTAGCTCTCATTACCAGCGTTCGAGGCACCATCCTCAATTACCGGAACAAGTGACAACTTGCCGCGTGGATCGATTTCCTTGATCTCAACCTGGATTTTGTCTCCCACCTTGAGCACGTCATCGACACTTTCAACGCGCTTTCCACCGGCGAGCTTCTTGACCTCAGAGATATGCAAGAGCCCATCTTTACCGGGCACTAAGGAAATAAATGCCCCAAAAGCTGCGGTCTTAACGACGGTGCCCAAGTAGCGTTCGCCAACCTCGGGCATCGTCGGGTTGGCGATCTGGTTGATCTGCGAACGAGCAGCTTCGGCCGATGGTCCATCGGTTGCCCCGATGTAGATCGTGCCGTCGTCTTCGATCGAGATATCAGCGCCGGTCTCTTCTTGGATCTGATTGATGATCTTGCCCTTCGGGCCAATCACCTCACCTATCTTGTCAATCGGGATCTTGATGGAGATCACGCGAGGTGCGGTAGCCGCCATCTCGTCTGGGCTGTCGATGGCCTCATTCATAACTTCAAGGATTGCCAGGCGCGCATTGTGCGCCTGGGTAAGCGCACCGGCAAGAACAGATGCCGGGATGCCATCAAGCTTGGTGTCAAGTTGCAGTGCCGTGACGAAATCCTTGGTGCCAGCAACTTTGAAGTCCATGTCACCGAAGGCATCTTCGGCTCCCAAAATATCGGTCAGAGCGACGTATTCGATCTTGCCGTCAACCTCACCGGAGATCAAGCCCATTGCAATACCCGCTACCGGAGCCCGCAGAGGCACTCCAGCATTGAGTAGCGACATCGTTGATGCACACACCGAACCCATCGAGGTGGAGCCGTTGGACCCGAGAGCTTCGGAGACCTGGCGGATTGCGTAAGGGAACTCTGAACGCGATGGCAGCACCGGGATCAAAGCCCGCTCGGCTAGTGCACCGTGGCCGATTTCGCGCCGCTTGGGTGAACCGACTCGACCCGTTTCACCCGTTGAGTAAGGCGGGAAGTTGTAGTTATGCATGTAGCGTTTCCGGTTCTCCGGATTCAAGGTGTCAAGTTGCTGCTCCATGCGCAACATGTTCAAGGTGGTGACACCAAGGATCTGGGTTTCACCGCGCTCGAACAATGCCGACCCATGAACGCGTGGCAGCACCTGCACCTCTGCCGACAGAGTACGGATATCGGTCAACCCACGACCATCAATACGCACCTTGTCACGAAGTACCCGGTCGCGCACACATGACTTAGTGACCGACCGGAGCGCAGCCGAAAGCTCCTTCTCGCGGCCCGTGAAGGATCCACCGAGTTCGGCGAGCACCTCACCCTTGATCTCGTCAAGGCGCTCTTCGCGATCAGCCTTGCTAACTATGGTTAGTGCCTTGCGGACCGATTCATTCGCGCTCTTGTCGACTGCGTCATAGGCATCACTTTGATACTCAAGGAAGATTGGGAAATCAACCGTGGGCTTGGCTGCTGCCTTGGCTAGCGTGATCTGAGCTTCACAGAGTGCGCGAATAAATGGCTTGGCTGCTTCGAGCCCTTCGGCTACCACTGCCTCGGTAGGTGCGGTTGCACCACCGGCGATGAGCTCGATCGTGCGTTCAGTGGCCTCAGCCTCGACCATCATGATCGCGACATCATCACCGGCGATCCGGCCCGCCACCACCATGTCGAAAACTGCATCGGTAAGTTGCTCATGGGTCGGGAACCCAACCCATTGTCCGCCGATGAGTGCTACTCGCACGCCACCTATAGGCCCGCTAAAAGGTAGGCCGGAAAGCTGAGTTGATGCCGATGCGCCGTTAATAGCCACAACGTCATAGAGATCATTGGGATTTAGCGCCATTACGGTGATAACGACCTGAACCTCATTGCGCAAACCCTTGATGAAGGTTGGACGCAGGGGTCGGTCAATCAACCGGCAGGTGAGGATTGCATCCTCACTTGGGCGTCCTTCACGACGGAAGAACGAACCAGGGATTCGGCCGAGTGAATACATGCGCTCTTCGACGTCGACAGTAAGGGGGAAGAAATCAAATTGATCCTTCGGTGACTTACCGGCTGTCGTTGCGCTAAGTAGCATTGTTTCTTCATCGAGATAAATAGCTACTGAACCAGCGGCCTGACGTGCCAAGCGACCGGTTTCAAACGTGATCGTGCGTGTGCCATACGAGCCGTTATCGATAACGGCCTTTGCTGTTGCAATCTGGGAACCCTCCACGGGTGCCTCCTGTTTCTGTGACAGGGGCGCGCGCGGCATTGTTTCCGGGAGACGCGGTCTTCGATCGAGGCCCACGGGAGATTGCTCCCGGAGGTCACTACCGAGGACCGACTCCAGGCGTTACGCGTGCGCGAGCGCCCCGGATGTGTGTACTGGTATGCCGTTCTTTAGTTGTATCAGTCGTTGCTTATCCGCTGCTGCTAGCGACGAATACCAAGGCGTTCAATGATCGTCCGGTAACGGGCGATCTCAGTCTTGGCCAAGTACTGCAGCAACCTGCGGCGTTGCCCAACTAGGAGCAGTAGGCCGCGACGGCTGTGGTGATCATGCTTGTGGGTCTTAAGGTGCTCGGTCAAGTCCGAAATACGGCGCGTGAGCATCGCAATCTGAACCTCGGGTGAGCCGGTATCGCCGGGCTTTGAGCCGTATTCAGCGATAATTTCTGCCTTGGTGGCAGTATCAAGTGGCATTTCTTCCTCTCGGGCGCACTCCCCGGCATCACCGGTCGGCACTTTCGTGTTTGACACGTATCGCAAAGCGCCCGCTTCACGACCGTCTTATGCAGGAGGCTACCAGTAGCTCGCGATTCGGCGAAATTGCCCAAAATCGCCGTGCTCACCGAACTTCAGCCGATTGCCAGTAGCTTCCGGGTCATGGCCACATCTAGGTTCATCGCCTCCACGAGGGCCGCCAAATCGGCGAATACCGCCTGGCCGCGCACCCTGGCCACGAAGTCAACTCTTAATTCTTGGTCATAAAGATCCAGGTCGGTGCGATCTAGGACATAAGCCTCGATCCGGCGCTCGGCCCCGTCAAATTGGGGATTGGTGCCAATTGAGATCGCGGCCGGCAACCGGCCCAACCCACCCGTAGTGACCCAGCCGGCATAGACACCATCTGCCGGAACGGCTCGGCTTTGATCGATTTGCAAATTCGCGGTTGGGAAACCAAGCTCGCGGCCGCGCTCATCCCCGTGCACCACCACGCCACCGAGTTGATAGTCACGGTCCAAAATCGCAGCGGCCGATGCCACCTCACCAGTAGCGATCAAGTGGCGCACATTGGTCGAGGACCACTGCGCCCCGCTCCCACCTTGAATATCTAAGGAGTCCACTTCAAAGCCGTACTCGACCCCAAGTGTCTTGAGTACCTGCACATCACCCGAAGCTTCATGGCCGAACCAGAAGTTTTTACCAACCACCACTACGCGCGCATTTAGTTGATTGACGACTATCCGCTCAACGAAATCCCGCGGGGCCAAATGCGAGGTGGCTTCGGTAAAATCCAGTACATAAACATTGTCAGCCCCTGCTGCAAGAAGTAGCTCTTTACGTTCGCTCACACTGGCAAGCATTTTCGGCGCTAACTCAGGGTGCAGCACGACCAGCGGGTGCGGGTCAAAAGTCATGACGGAAACCGCGATACCGAGCCCATCGGCGGTCACCCGAGCGCGATCGATCAGCGCCCGATGCCCACGGTGCACGCCATCGAAGACACCCAGGCAGACCACCGCAGGTGCCGGAGAGTTCATAGCATCAGCCATAACAAGGTCAGTCTAGGTCAAACAAATACTGCGAGATAGTGAGCAAGGCCATCGTGCCGTTCAGCCAGGGCAAGGAGGTCGCCAGCAGCAGTGGTAACGGCTATTGGGCCGGGGCCGTCAGGTGCCCACTCAATTCGCCGACCATGAGCAACCGCATCGGCCGCTACTTCATCAACCACCCAAGTCTGGAAGGCGCGCCTGGCAACCTCCCCCATAGCAACCACCGAATCAACGCCGACATTTTCGATTTCAACTGCCTCCGCTCCGGTGAACGGGCCGACCCGCGTGCGCCGCAGTGCCGTGAGATGCCCACCAACCCCGAGCCCCGCCCCGAGATCGCGAGCTAGGGCTCGAATATAGGTGCCGGTCGAGCATGTCACTTCGACATCAATGTCAATCCAGCTCGAATCAAAAGCAAAGCGGTGCACATCGAACCGCTCAACGTTAACCGCCCGCGCTGAAAGTTCTACACTTTCACCCGCCCTAACCAGCGCATGGGCTCTTCGTCCATCAACTTTGATGGCACTTATGGCACTGGGGACCTGGGAAATATCACCGGTCAATTTAGCGATCCCCGCCCTAATCGCAGCCTCGTCAACAGCAGCTATGAGATCGGCGCCCACGGTGGTCAAGGTTTCGCCCTGAGAATCATCGGTAATGGTGGAGGATCCAAGCCGAATGGTGGCTTGATAAACTTTGTCTTGTTTGGCCAAAAACCCAAGTAGCCGGGTGGCGCGATCAACGCCGATTAGCAGGACCCCGGTCGCCATCGGGTCAAGAGTGCCACCGTGTCCAACTTTTCGAGTTTGCAGCGCCTTACGGGTGCGAGCAACAACATCATGTGAAGTTATGCCGCTTGGCTTATCGACGACTATTACGCCGACCGGGGTCATGGGAGTTCGGAGTCGTCCACGCGAGGGGCTCGATATGGATCAGCGTCGCCGGCGTAGGTGGCGTTCGCGGCCTGTGCGTGCACCTGCGCATCTGCTTCAGCTGCCTTCTGGAGGAGTTCGGCGACGTGTTGAGCGTTCTCGGGTAGGGCATCAGGGAAAAACGCCAAGGATGGCGTGAATTTGATGCCGGTCTGACGACCGACTTCGGACCGGATAATACCCTTCGCGGACTCAAGTGCGGCTGCTGTTTCGGTGCGCGCCTGATCATCACCGTAGACGGTGTAAAAAACCGACGCTTCACGTAGATCTGTGGTAACCCGCACATCGGTAATAGTGGTGAAACCCAACCGCGGATCCTTCACCCGTTTTTCCAGGCACTCCGCGACGATGACCTTGATCCGATCAGCCATCTTGCGTTGACGTGCCACGCTACTCATCTGTTCATCCCTTCACGGTGCCCACTATGGCTTTCGTGGGATTTCGCGCATCTCAAAGGTCTCGATGATGTCATCAGCCTTCAGGTCTTGATAAGTCCCGAGGTTGATACCACATTCAAAGCCCTCACGAACTTCAGTGACGTCATCCTTGAATCGCCGCAGAGTGGCAATTGACAGGTTGTCGGCAACTACTGAGCCGTCACGAACCAAGCGAGCTTTCGAGTTACGTCTAATTTCACCGGTCTTGACAATGCAGCCAACGATGGTGCCGAACTTAGATGACTTGAACACCTCGCGGACCTGCGCTGTGCCAAGCTGGACCTCTTCGTACTCCGGCTTAAGCATGCCACGCAGTGCCGACTCAACTTCATCAATGGCTTGGTAGATGACGCTGTAATAGCGCACATCGACACCCTCTTGTGACGCCAGTTCAGCAACCTTGCCTTCGGGACGCACATTGAAACCGATGATGACGGCCTTGGATGCACTCGCCAGCGTGACGTCGTTTTTGGTAATAGCGCCGACACCGCGGTGAATAACGCGCAGTGAGACTTCCTCACCCACATCGATCTTGAGCAAAGCATCCTCGAGGGCCTCGACCGAACCCGAGACGTCGCCCTTGATGATGAGGGTGAGCTCAGCAACTTCGCCCTTTTCAATGGACTCCAAGAAGTCCTCGAGGGATCGCTTAACACGATTCTTCGCCAACATCGCGTTACGTTCACGGGCCTGCCTGGTCTGGGCAATCTGGCGCGCAATGCGATCCTCGGAGACGACCAAGAAGCTGTCGCCTGCCCCTGGCACCGAAGTTAGACCGAGTACCTGTACCGGGAACGAAGGCCCGGCAATCTCAACGACATTCCCTTCGTCATCGAGCATTGCTCGCACCCGACCGAAGGCATCGCCGGCGACAATTGAATCACCAGCGCGCAAGGTGCCACGCTGAACCAAGACGGTCGCGACCGGGCCGCGTCCGCGGTCAAGGTGCGCCTCGATGGCAACACCTTGTGCATCTTGATTCGGATTCGCCCGAAGATCCAATGCCGCATCAGCGGTCAGCAATACCGCATCAAGTAGAGCTTCGAGTCCGGTACCCGCCTTCGCTGAAACGTCAACGAACATGGTGTCGCCACCGAATTCTTCTGCGACCAGCCCGTACTCGGTCAACTGAGTGCGCACCTTGAGTGGGTCAGCGCCTTCCTTATCAACCTTGTTCACCGCGACCACAATTGGCACACCTGCTGCCTGCGCGTGATTTAGCGCTTCAATTGTCTGGGGCTTTACGCCGTCATCGGCCGCAACAACCAAAATCGAAATATCGGTTACCTGTGCGCCACGCGCGCGCATCGCGGTGAACGCTTCGTGACCAGGTGTATCGATGAAGGTGATCTTGCGCTCACCATTAGCCGTCTGGGTGGCAACTTGGTATGCACCAATGTGCTGAGTGATACCACCGGCTTCGCCACCAATGACGTTGGTCTTGCGGATCGCGTCGAGTAAGCGTGTTTTACCGTGGTCAACGTGACCCATGACCGTGACAACTGGTGGGCGAATAACTAGATCCGCCTCAACGCCCTCATCCTCGCCAAACTCAAGATGGAAGGAGCCAAGCAATTCACGATCTTCATCTTCGGGTGAAACTACTTCGACGTTGTAGTTCAGTTCACTGCCAAGTAAGCGCAACGTGTCGTCATCGATGGATTGGGTGGCCGTAACCATCTCACCAAGTTCGATGAGTACCTTCACTAGATCAGCCGGCATCGCATCAATTTTGTCGGCGAAGTCGGTCAGGCTTGCTCCCCGAGGTAACCGGACGATCTCGCCAGAACCCCGAGTGATGCGCACCCCACTAAGTGACGGTGCTTGCATATTGTCGAACTCTTGACGCTTGGCACGCTTGGATTTGCGCCCACGCGAGGGCCGCCCACCCGGACGCCCAAATGCACCCGCGGTAGTGCCGCGACCACCCGCCCCTGGCCGACCGGGGAAACCACCGGGTCCACCGGGGCCACCGGGGCCACCTGGGCCACCGGGGCCACCTGGACCCCCGGGGCCTCTTCCTGCCCCACCTGGCGCACCTGATCGACCGGCAAACCCACCGGGACCACCGGGGCCACCGGGACCGCCCGGACCCCGTGAAACAAATCCACCGGGACCTCCGGGGCCACGACTTGGGCCACCGGGACCACCTGGGCCCCCGGGGCCGGTTGGCCTCCGACTTGGGTAAGCCGCCGGCCTAGGTGCCCCCGGTACACCACCATCTGCACCAGAACCTGTGGTCGGCGCACCGGTACTTGGCGCTGGGCGCCCCATACCGGTACTCGTGCCGAACGGGTTATTACCGGGGCGTGGGGCGGGTGCTCGGCCCATGCCGGTACTGCCGCCGAAAGGATTATTTCCCGGACGTGGGCCAGCGGGGCGCGGTATGCCGGGCTGTGGTCCAACGGGTCGTCCCGCGGGAATATCGGCGGCAACTTCAGTGGTAGCAGCGGCCACTACCGGTGCTGGAACTTCAACCGCCGCTGGAGGAGTTGGCGGTGGGGTCTCGATAGTCGGGGCTACATCCGCAGCCGATGCCGGTGACTGCGTTTCTTGGTCGGCCGGGGGCGCGGTGGACTTCTTCGCGGTGGTCTTCTTAGCCGTGGCCTTTTTAACGGGAGCTTCGCTGGGTGCGGGGGCAGGCATCGCCTCCTTGAGCTTGCGCACCACCGGAGCTTCGACCGTGGACGAGGCCGACTTTACGAATTCTCCAAGTTCTTGGAGTTTGGCGAGAACAACCTTGCTCTCAACCCCGAGCTCTTTTGCGAGCTCATGTACCCGAACCTTCGACACAATTCTCCTGTCTTGGTCCGGGCCTTGCTCCGGACCGTCAGTGCGTAGGACGCCTCATTGCAGCGTCATTTCTTTGAACTCATTTCGAACGCGGTAATTTCGAACGCGTTCATTTGGTGAAAGTCCTCATCACAAACTCCCGAACTCTTCGTGGCACATCCGCGGCGGTTGCCTTGGACACTCTTAACTCCCCTTCAAACTGGGCGGAAGGCCCGCGCGCACCGCCGTACAGTCCAATGGACCGGACACCCGTAGCGCACGTACCCAAGCCCGTCGCGATGTCGCGGCGTCAAAACAGGCCACCGTTGGGTGGATGTAAGCGCCCCGACCCGGCAAGTGAGCGCGTGGGTCGGGTAAACACTGCCCGCCTACCGCGACCACCCGAAGGAGATCGGACGAGACGGCGCGACCACGGCAGCCGATACAGGTTCGTACCGGGCCGGGCGAGCCGCCAAGTGCAGACTCTAGCGCCCCACCAAGGTGTTCCGTTGCCACCTCGGGTTCACTCGGGGTCAATCGATCCGACTTCTGCCTTGGCGACGGCCTCCTCAGGGGCGGCATCCGAGCGAATATCGATGCGCCAACCGGTGAGTCGGGCCGCCAATCTGGCGTTTTGCCCCTCGCGGCCGATGGCCAGCGAAAGTTGATAATCGGGTACCGTAACCCGGGCGGAGCGGGCCACCGGGTCCACGATGACCACCCCCAAGACGCGGGCAGGTGAGAGGGCGTGGGCGATCATTTCGGCTGGATCCTCGCTGAAATCGACGATATCCATCTTTTCGCCGCCGAGTTCAGACATCACCTGGCGCACCCGCTGGCCCAATGGCCCAATACACGAGCCCTTCGCATTAACCCCGGGTACCGTTGAGAAAACGGCGATTTTCGTTCGGTGCCCAGCTTCTCGGGCCACCGCGGCGATCTGAACCGTACCGTCGGCAATCTCTGGAACTTCC
This sequence comes from Bifidobacterium breve, assembly GCA_945870085.1. Classification (GTDB taxonomy): domain Bacteria; phylum Actinomycetota; class Actinomycetes; order S36-B12; family S36-B12. Next base: position 12,887 of record CAMBQX010000030.1, read on the forward strand.
AGGGCAAATAGCGCTCGTACCAAATTTGGGTGGGTGCGTGACACCGTGACCTGCGGGCCTTTGAAACCTTTTCGGACCGCGGTAACCAAGCACTTAAAGCGCACACCATGGGGGTACGACTCCCCCGGCGACTGCTCTTCAGGCGGCAAATTTGCCTCTACTTTGCCGATATCAATTCGCACCATTTTTGGATTGCTAGTTTGCTGAACAACTCCGGACACCAAATCACCCTCGCGCCCGGTGAATTCAATGAGCGTTACGTCGTCCTCGGCCTCACGCAACCGGGTTAGCAAAACCTGTCGCGCGGTGGTCGCCGCTATGCGACCAAAGCCGTCGGGGGTGTCGTCATATTCGCGAATGACATTGCCTTCGTCATCGCGCTCACTCGCCATCACTACGACATGGCCGGTTTTGCGATCGACTGAGACCCGCGCACGCTCCGCAGCACCCACGGTGTGCATGTACGCAACATGTAGCGCCTGCTCAATTGTCTCGACCACCACATCAAGTGATAGGTCTTTTTCACGCACCAACGCCTTGAGCGCACTTACATCAATATCCATGGTTATCCCTCA